>NZ_JBHZCY010000014.1:0-4752 GCF_042786665.1 Kitasatospora sp. NPDC059146
CCGCGCCCAGTACCCCGGCCAGCACCGCGCCGCCGATCACCGACAGCGCGATCGCCACCGGGTGGATCCGCACCGACCAGCCCAGCACCAGCGGGTGCAGCAGATGGCCCTCGATCTGGCCGATCACCACGATCAGCGCCAGTACCAGCAGCGCGACCACCGGCCCCCGCGCGGCCAGGGCGACCAGTGCGGCGATCGCCAGTGCGATCGGGGAGCCGATCAGCGGCACCAGCGCCGCGACGAACTCCACCACCATCAGCGGCAGCACCAGCGGCACCCGCAGGAGCGCCAGCGCGAGGCCGACCAGTGCCGCGTTGACCGCCGACACGATCAGCACCCCGCGGGTGTACCCGGCGAAGGTGCGCCAGGCGGCCTGCCCGGCCCGGCCCCAGACGGGACGCGCCCGGGCCGGCAGCTGGCGCTGCGCCCAGCTCCACATCCGGTCGCCGGAGTGCAGGAAGAACACCGAGCAGAACACCGCGAGGGCCAGCCCGGTGACCAGCTCGACGGCCCGGCTCGCGCCGCTGAGGGCGGTGGTCAGCAGCGCCGAGCGGTGCGCCGAGACGAACGCGCCGACCTTCGCCCGCAGGTCGGTGACCGTCCCCGGGCGCAGGTGGATGGGGGCGCCGGTGAGCCAGTGGTCGATCCGGCCGAGGCCGCCGCGCAGCTCGTCGCCGATCCGGTTCCACTCGTCGGCGACGTTCGTCCCGACCAGCGCCAGCACCCCGCCGACGACCACGAGCGCGCACAGGAACGCCACCAGCACGGCCAGTGACCGGGGCAGCGTCCGGGCCAGCAGGTCGACCAGCGGGCGCAGCACCGAGGTGATCACCAGCGCCACGAACAGCGCGATGACCGGCACCTCCAGCTCGCCGAGCACCCCGACGGCCAGGTAGGCGGCCACTCCGAGCAGCCCCAGCCGCCAGACGTACCCGGCGGCGGTGCGCAGCCCGGCCGGCACGTGCTCGACGGGCGCCGCGGGCCGTGCCGGCCGCACCGGCACCCGGGGCGGGCGGCTGCCGAGCGGCCGGGGGAGCCGCGCCGGGCGAGGTTCCGGGCGGTGGTCGGGGCGGTGGTCGGGGCGTCCCACGGCGGGCTCAGCCGGGGGTCCCGTGCGGTTCCGGCCGGTGGGTCCCGTGCGGTTCCGGCCCGTGGGTCGTGCGCGAGTCGCTCATGGGGCTCGCCTCCTCCGTCCTCGGCCTGCTCCCAGCGTCTCCCCGGCCCCCGGACCCGCACACCTCGGCGGGCTGCCGGACCGGTGCCGGAGGTGGGGGCGGAGGGCGTCAGGGGAGCCCGACGGCCCTCCGCCGGCTGAGGTAGGTGAGGACGGCGAGGACCCGGCGGTGGCCGCTGTCGGCGGGCGAGAGGCCGAGCTTGGCGAAGATGTTGCCGATGTGCTTGTGGACGGCGTTGTCGGTGATGACGAGCCGGGTCGCGATCGTGGTGTTGTCCTGCCCCTCGGCCATCAGCGCGAGGACCTCGCGTTCGCGCGGGGTCAGGGCGGCCGTCGGGTCCTGGGCGTGCCGGGTGAGGAGCTGTCCGATCACGTCCGGGTCCATCACGGTGTCCCCGGCGGCGACCCGGCGCAGCGCGTCGGTGAACTCGCTGACCCGGCTCACCCGGTCCTTGAGCAGGTAGCCGATGCCGCCGCGCCCGTCGGAGAGCAGTTCCCCGGCGTACTGCTGCTCGACGTACTGGGAGAGGACGAGCACGGGCAGGCCGGGCTGCTCCCGGCGGGCCCGGATGGCGGCGTGGATGCCCTCGTCGCGGAAGCCGGGCGGCAGCCGGACGTCGACGACGGCGACGTCGGGCCGGTGCTCGGCGACGGCGGCGAGGAAGCCCGGGGCGTCCTGGACGATCGCGGCGACGCGGAAGCCCTTGGCGGTGAGCAGGAGTTCCAGCCCGCTGGAGAGCAGGACGTTGTCCTCGGCGATCACGACCCGCACGGCACACCCGCCGTGATCGTGGTCGGGCCGCCGGCCGGGCTCCGGAGGTCGAGGGTGCCGTCGAGCGCCAGGACGCGCTGGCGGATCCCGGCGAGGCCGGTGCCCAGCCGCTCGTCGGCGCCGCCGCTCCCGTCGTCGGTGACCTCGATCGACAGCCGGTCACCGGTGCGGGCGACCCGTACCGCCGTCCGGGTGGCGCCGCTGTGCTTGGCGGCGTTGGTGAGCGCCTCGGCGACCGTGAAGTACGCGACGGCCTCGACCGCGGCGGGGAGGGTGCCGAGGCTGCCGACGTCGAGGGTGGTGTCGAGGGCCGCGTCGGCCGCGAGGGCGGAAAGTGCCCCGGTGAGGCCGCGGTCGGCCAGGATCGGCGGGTAGATCGTCCGGATCACCGCGCGGAGCTCCACCATGGCCTCCTCGGTGGTCCGGTGGGCCTGCGCCAGCAGGGTGGCGACCGTCCCGGGGTCCTCGTCCAGGAGTTCCCGGGCCACGCCCAGCCGCATCGCGATGGCCACCAGCCGGGCCTGGGTGCCGTCGTGCAGGTCGCGTTCGATCCGGCGGAGCTCCGCGCCGTGCGCGGTGAGCGCCCCGGCCCGGGTCTCGGTCAGCGTCTCCACCCGCTGCGCCAGCTCCTCGGAGGCCGACGGCGCCAGCAGGGCCACACAGGTCCGGGCGTGCAGGCGGGCCAGCCGGGGGACCAGCCAGACGGTCAGCGCGGCGAAGGCCAGCAGCTGCGCCGTCCCCAGGGTCAGCGCCGGGCCCCACCCGGTCAGCGGGGCACCGGCGGCGAAGCCGCCCGCCCGGGTGCCGGCGGGCAGCGCCCACCACAGGGGCACCGTGACGGCCGTGGTCAGGGTGTTGCCCGCGCACACCACCGCGACCAGCCCGAACGCCAGGCCGCTCAGGAGCCAGGCGCCGAGCCACCCGAGGAGGCGCGCGGTGCCGGCCCGGACGGGGCCGGAGGCGGGTGCGCCCAGCAGTCCGTCGGCGCGGCGGCGCTGGCGGCCGGCCCACGCGCGCGCCGCCGCCGGGACGAGGAGGACGGGCAGCACGAGCACGGCGAGCGCGGCGGCGAGCAGGCTGCCCAGCAGGTAGCCCAGGGCGCGCCAGGTCGCCGAAAGCCTTTCGGCCGCAGGGAGGTTCATCCGCCCAAGTCTGGATCACGGCGAACCGGCCCGGCACTACAGCCCACTACCCTGTTTTCCGACCGGCTCGGGGTACCGCCCGGGCGCGGCGGTCGGACCTAGCGTCAACTCCCATGAAGAAATCACCGATTGGCGCCGCAGGACGGCGCGGCCGTTCCGTACGGCGGACCCTGGTGTCGGCCGCCGTCCTGGCCGGCGCCCTCGCCACGACCGTGCCCGCCGCCGCGGCGGCCCGGCCGTACGACGACCGGAGCCTGCTCCGGCGGGACGCGGCCGCGCTCACCGCCCTCGGCGTGACGGGCGTGCAGGCCCGGCTGGTCACCGCCGACGGCCGGACGGTGACCGCCACCGGCGGCGTCGCCGACGTGACGACCGGACAGCCGGTGTCGCCGGACGGCCACTTCCGGATCGCCAGCGTCACCAAGGCCTTCGTGGCCACCGTCGTCCTCCAACTCGTCGGCGAGCACCGGCTCTCCCTGGACGACCCGGTCGAGCGGTGGCTGCCCGGCGTGGTGTCCGGGAACGGGAACGACGGCGGCGCGATCACCGTCCGCCACCTGCTCCAGCACACCAGCGGCCTCCACGACGACTACCCGGACTACAGCTCGGCCGACGACTTCCGCCGGCACCGCTACGACGGCTCCACGCCCGAGCAGAGCGTCGACCGGGCGCTGCGCCACCCGCCGGACTTCCGGCCCGGCGCCGACTGGCGCTACAGCAACACCGGTTACGTCCTGCTCGGCATGATCATCGAGCGGGTCGACGGGCAGGCCTGGTACCAGGAGGTACGGGACCGGATCGTCCGGCCGCTCGGCCTCACCCACACCTTCCGGCCCGGGACGTCCCCCACGCTGCCCCGGCCGCACGCCCGGACGTACCAGAGCTTCCGGCCCGGCGAGCCGCCCGTCGACGTCACCGAGCAGGTCGGCCTGGGCATCAACGGGGAGGCCGGGCTGGTCTCCACCACCGCCGACCTCGACCGCTTCCTCCGGGCCCTGCTGGGCGGCCGACTGCTGCCGCCCGCCCAGCTCGCCCGGATGCAGCAGACCGTTCCGGTCGGCGAGGAGTTCCAGGCGCTCATGCCGGGGGCCCGGGACGGACTGGGACTCTTCTCCCGCCCGCTGACCTGCGGCGGGGTGTACTGGGGCCACGAGGGCGGCGACGCCGGCTGGATCACGGCGACCGGGGTCACCGCCGACGGCCGGCGCAGCGTCACGCTCTCGCTCTCGGGCGTCCGCGCCGACACCCCGGACGACGTCCGCCGGATCGAGCAGGCGGAGAGCCGGCTGGTCGACGACGCCCTCTGCGGCGCCCCGGACACCGACCACCGCCGCCGCTGAGCCGCCACCCGTCGGGGCCGTCGACCGGACCGAGGCCGACGGCCCCGACGCTTCCGTGACGCTGGGCCGCCGGCCGCCCGCAGTCCGTCACCCGCGGGGCCGCTGCCCCATGCGCCCGGGACACCGGGTGGACGAGACTGCTGCCATGCGGCCGGTCGTGGGCGAAGAGAGGTCGGTCATGGGTGCGGAGAGCGCGGGGAGCGTCCGGTGGCGGCCCCGGCCCGGGCGGGCGGAGCGGCAGCATGTAGTGCACGTACCGGGCGATGGTCGCCGAGGTGCCGCCGGTGCCCGCGGTGGCCACGATCCAGGCCGGCTCCGGGTGCG
>NZ_JBHZCY010000014.1:4762-16724 GCF_042786665.1 Kitasatospora sp. NPDC059146
TGGCGGTGCTCGGCTTCGGCCTCGCCGCCGTCGCGGGCGGGGTGCTGCTGCACGCCCACCGCCCCGGTCTGGAGCTCGGCTGGGTGCTGCTGGCGTACGGGGGCGCGCTGATCCTGCCGCTCGCCGCCGAGACCCCGGTCTGGACGCAGGTGGGCGACCCGCGCTACGTCGGCGCCGTGGTCGTGCTCAAGTCGGTCGGCTACACCGTCAGCGGCACGATCTGGCAGGCGCTGCCGCTCTGGCTCCCGTACGGCCGGCTGACCGACCGCCGCTGGTGGCTCGCGGTCGGCGCGGTGGGCCTGTGGATGCTGCCCCAGGCGAGCTACTACGTCTACCAACCGACCGTGTTCGGCCGCCCCAACCCGCTCGCCGACAGCACCGTCGCCGACTGGCTGCGGCACTTCAACGGCACCCTGCACATCACCCAACTGGTCGTGTGGGTCGCCCTGACCGCCCTGGTGGTGCTCGTCCCGCTGGCCCGCGCCCGCCGGGTGCCCCGGCGCCGCCGGCAGCACGTGCTGGTCGCGATCGCCGTCTACCTGCTCTGGGCCGGCGCCGAGGCCGGCTACTACTTCAACGGCCAGAGCACCGCCTCCTACGCCGCCTACGCGGCCGCCTCCGCGCTGTGGACCCTGACCCTCGCCGTCGTGGTGGTGCGGGACGGCTCCTGGCGGCTGGACCGCTCGGCCCGCCGGATCCTGGTCGGACTGCTGGTCGCCGCCGGGCTGGCGGTCGTCTTCGTGCTGCTGGCCGGGCTGCTGTCCACCATGCTGCTGCCCGGCCGGGGCTTCGGCGCCCTGTGCGTGGTCGCCCTGGTCCTCCTGCTCGCCGGCGGCCTGCCCAGGGGCGTGCGCTGGGCCTCCGGCATCGTCGACCGCTGGTACTACGGCGCCCGCGCCCAGCCGTACCAGGTGCTGCGCAGCCTCGCCGGGCGGGTCAGCCAGACCGTCGACCCGCAGGACGTGCCCGCCGTGCTGTGCGCCACGGTCGGCGACGAACTGCGGCTGCCCGGAGTGGACCTGACCGTCTCGACCCGCGGCGGTGAACGCCGGCTCGCCGCCGTGGGGGAGTACCCCGAGGACGGCGAACGCTTCGCCCTGGTCCACCGCGGCAGCGAGATCGGCCGGCTCACCGTCTCCCCGCGTCCGGGCCAGCGCACGCTCGACGACAGCGACCGCGACATCCTGCGCTCCCTCGCCGACCAGGCCGCGCCCGCCGTGGCCTCGCTCCAGCTGATGGAGGACCTGCGGGCCAGCCGTGAGCAGATCGTCGCCGCCCGGGAGGAGGAACGCCGTCAGCTGCGCCGCGACATCCACGACGGGCTCGGCCCGATGCTGGCCGGGCTGCGGCTGCGCCTCCAGGGCGCGGCCGCCGTGGACGACCCGGCCCGCTTCGCCGCCGCCCTGGAGGACGTCGCCGACGACCTCGCCACGGCCGTCCGTGAGGTCCGCCGGATCACCGACCGGCTCGGGCCCACCGCGCTCGGCGACTACGGGCTGAGCCGCGCGCTGCGCCGCCTCGCCGACACCTTCAGCGGCGACGAGCTCACCGTCACCGCGCTGCTCGCGCCCGACCCGCTGCCCGAGCTGCCCGCCGCGGTCGAGGTCGCCGTCTACCGGATCACCGCCGAGGCGCTCAACAACGTGCTGCGCCACGCCCGGGCGACCAGCGCCAGGGTGACCGTCCTGGTCGACCCGGGGCGGCTGGAACTCACCGTCGAGGACGACGGGCAGGGCCCCGGCCGCGGCGACGCGGGCCACCCGGGGGTGGGGCTGCGCTCGATGAGCGACCGGGCGGCGGAGATCGGCGGCAGCTGCACCGTCCACCCCGTCGCGGGCCTCGGCCAGGGCACCCGGGTGCACGCGGTGCTGCCGCGCAACCCGGCGGGCTGACGGGAGCCGCCGGGCGCGCCCGGACCGGGGTCAGCAGTTCGGCGGGTTGGGGCACGGCTTGTGGCCGTGGCCGTGGCCGTGGCCGTGGCCGTGGCCGTGACCATGACCGGGGCCGTGGGCGTGGCCCCGGCGCTTCTCCTCCCCGGCCGCCTCGCCCTCCGCCCGGGCCCTGCAGCACCGGGCGGCGCGGACGACCACGGCCGCGAGGACGACGACTCCGGCAGCTCCGGCGGCGACGGCCACCGGGTTGACCGATCTGGCGTTCATGGGGTCCTCCGGGAGGGTTCCGCAGGCCGGTCGACCCGCCCCTCCATGGCACCGCCCGGGCTGACCCATGCGCATGGGGCCACGGTCCCCACGGCTCCGCCCGCGAGTGGTCCAGCGCCAGCAGCCGGTGGAACAGCTCCGGGCACCCCCGCGCACCGCACTCCCCGCAGGTCTCCATCCGCGCCTCCCCCTGACGTCCCGTGTACGGCCCCGAGGGCCCTGGACAACCCGCTGGCCCCGACGGCCTCGAACAACCCCGATGGCCCCGACGGTCGCCCGCCACAGGGTAGTTGGCCGCCACGGCAAGGTTCCGCCGGGCTACTCGCGGAGGGACTTGTTCAGGTACATCGCCGTGACGCCGTAGCCGCCGCGCCGGTAGAGGGCGATGGCCGCCTCGTTGCCGCCGAAGACGTTGAGGGCGAGGTCGGTGGTGCCCAGGCGCACGGCGAGCCGTTCGGCGGCGGCGAGGACGGCCGCGCCGTAGCCCTGGCGGCGGAACTCGGGGAGGACGCGGAGGTGGTAGAGCCAGGCGGAGGTGGAGACGCCGGCCCCGGCGCGCGGGTCGGGGCCGATCCAGGCGGTGCCGACGGTGCGCCCCGCCCCGTCCTCGGCGACCACCAGGTGGTGGCCCGCGGTGTCCAGGCCGTCCGGGAGGAACCTCGCGGTGCCCTGACGGGTGTGTGCGCGGGCCAGCTCCTCCGGCATCCGCTCGGCGAGCTGCCGGACGGTCTCGGCCTCCCGGATCTCGGTGGCCGCCTGGTACTCGGCCGGGGTCATCCGACGCAGGGTCACGCTCCGATCGTCCATCCCGCCATCCTCGGCGAGCGGGCGCGGTCGGCGAAACCGCTTTTCCGCGGGTAGGGCGACGGTGTGGTACCGCGGTACTACGCGGCGTCCGATGATCAGTCCGCAGTGCCGCGGTTCGGGCCCCGCCGGGCCCTAGCGTGGAACCCGTGGGCGGCCGGGAGGGCCCGGCCCCTGAACGTAAGGGCTAGCGATGATCGAGGCGCACCAGCTGACGAAGCGGTACGGGGAGAAGACCGCCGTGGACGGGCTGGACTTCACGGTCCGGCCGGGCGCGGTGACCGGGTTCCTCGGCCCCAACGGGGCGGGGAAGTCGACCACGATGCGGATGATCGTCGGACTGGACGCGCCCACCAGCGGGTCGGTCCGGGTCAACGGCCGCCGGTACGCCGAGCACGCCGCTCCGCTGCAGGAGGTGGGCGCGCTGCTGGAGGCCAAGTCGATCCACCCCGGCCGCTCGGCGTTCAACCACCTGATGGCCCAGGCCCACACCCACGGCATCCCGCGCCGCCGGGTCGAGGAGGTCATCGAGCTGACCGGCCTCCAGTCGGTGGCCCGCAAGCGCGCCGGGGCGTTCTCGCTCGGCATGGGCCAGCGGCTTGGCATCGCGGCCGCCCTGCTGGGCGACCCGGCCACGGTGATGCTGGACGAGCCGGTCAACGGGCTCGACCCCGAGGGCGTGCTCTGGATCCGCAACCTGCTCACCTCGCTCGCCGCCGAGGGCCGCACCGTCTTCGTCTCCTCGCACCTGATGAGCGAGGTCTCGCTGGTCGCCGACCACCTGATCATCGTCGGGCGGGGCCGGCTGCTCGCCGACACCACCGTCCAGGAGCTCGTCCAGCAGGCCGGCGGCGACGTCGTCAAGGTCGCCAGCGCCGACCCGACCCGGCTGCGCTCGGCGCTCGCCGGACCGGACGTCGAGATCACCGGCCGCTCCGGCTCCGAGGAGCTCCTGGTCACCGGGCGGACGGCCCGCGAGATCGGCCTGACCGCCGCCGAGCACGGCATCGCCGTGTTCGAACTCACCCCGCGGACGGTCTCCCTGGAGGAGGCCTTCATGGAGCTGACCCGGGACGCCGTCGAGTACCACGGCACCACCACCGTCGAGAGCACCGTCGACACCCAGAGGAGCGCGGCATGACCACGATCGCCCCCAGCCAGACGGCCGTGCCCGCCGGGCAGCGCCCCGCCGGCCCCGCCTACAAGGTGACGGCCGCGCGCGTGCTGCGCTCCGAGTGGGCCAAGCTGTGGTCGCTGCGCTCCACCTGGATCACCCTCGGCCTGGCCCTGCTGTTCCTGGTCGCCTTCGGCCTGATCGCGGCCCTCCAGTTCAAGTCGCGGCTCACCTCCGGCCGCCCGATGGACCGGGACTTCGCCGACGCCGGCGCGCTCAGCCTGTCCCTGTTCGGCACCAACTTCGCCCAGCTGGCGCTCGGCGTCCTCGGCGTGCTGGTCGCGGCCGGCGAGTACTCGACCGGCATGATCCGCTCCACCCTGGCCGCCGTGCCGCGCCGCCTGCCGGTGCTGTGGTCCAAGGCGGCGGTGTACGGCGTGATCGCGCTGGTGCTCGGCACCGTCGGGGTCTTCGCCACCTTCACCGCCGACAGCGGGATCCTGTCCGGCACCCGGGCGGCGATGACCCTCTCCGACACCGGCGTGGTGCGCGGCCTGCTCGGCGCCGGGCTCTACCTGGGCCTGGTCGGCGTGATCGGGGTGGCCCTCGGCGCCCTGCTGCGCTCGGTGGCCGGCGGCATCGCCGTGCTGGTCGCCTCGCTGATGCTGATCCCCGGCCTGACCTCGCTGCTCCCCACGGACTGGCAGGGCCACATCAGCCCGTACCTGCCCAGCCACGCCGGTGAGGCGATGTTCGCCCTGCACCACGACTCGACCACCCTCTCGCCGACGGCCGGCCTGCTGGTCTTCCTCGGCTGGACGGTGCTGGCGCTCGCCGGTGCCGCCGTCCGGCTGGTGCGCAGCGACGCCTGAGCCTCGGCCCTGTCCGGCCTCGGCGCCCCGGCGCCTGGGAGACTCTCGGTGCGGCGCGGGTCCTTCACCGGCGCCGCACCGTTCCGTCCGTCCGCCCCCGACCAGCAGGGAGAACCCCCGGTGAGCGAGGACCACTCCGCCTCCGCCGGCCCGTTCGCGACCACCGACGCGCTGTCCGGCCACCCGCTGTTCGCCCGGCTGGCCCGGATCGGCCAGCGGCTGCGCGAGGCGGACCGCGCGCACCCGTGGGTGTTGGACGCCACCGTGGTCGCCGTGGTGTTCCTGATGTTCGGCCTGCCCGACCTGTTCCCCGGCCACGGGGACGCCGGGCCGCACGAGCACCGGCTCAACCTGGTCCGGCTGCCGCTGCCGTGGACGCTGCTCCTCCAGGCCGGCCTGGTGCTGCCGCTGCTGTGGCGCCGCCGCCGGCCCACGGTGGCCTTCGCGGTGATCATGGCGGTGTTCGTCCTGCAGTGGTCGCTGGGCGTGGGCCTGCGCGCCGACGCGGCCCTGCTGGTGGCGCTCTACAGCCTGGCCCTGCACGGCCGGCTGCGGCACCTGGCCTGGTCCTGCCTGCTGATGGTCGGGGCGATGGCGCTGGCCGCGGTCGAGGTCTCGGGCGGTGGACTGCCGGTCGGGGACGCCCTGTTCTTCCTGGTCAGCGCCGCCACCGCGGGCGTCGCCCTGGGCATCGCGGTGCGCATCCGCCGCGCCCAGCTGGCCGGGCTGCGCGAGCGGGCGGCCCGGCTGGAGATCGAGCGCGACCAGCGCAGCCGGCTGGCCACCGCCACCGAACGCACCCGGGTGGCCCGCGAGATGCACGACATCATCGGCCACAACCTGTCCGTGATCGTCACCCTGGCCGACGGCGGTGCCTACGCCGCCCAGACCCACCCCGAGCGCGGCCGGGAGGCGCTGCAACTGATCGGCGAGACCAGCCGCCAGGCGCTCGGCGAGCTGCGCCGGATGCTCGGCGTGCTGCGCGACCAGGCCGACCAGGCCGCCGAGTTCAACCCCCAGCCCGGCATCGCCGACGTGGACGGCCTGTGCGCCCGGATCCGCGCGGCCGGCCCCCAGGTGGTGTACACCGTCTCCGGCGACCCGGACCGGCTGGACCGCGGCGTCCAGCTGATGGCCTACCGGATCGTCCAGGAGGCCCTCACCAACACCCTCAAGCACGCCGGAGCGGACACCCGGGCGCACGTCACCCTGACCGTCGACGCCACCCGGCTGCGGGTGCGCGTCCAGGACGCCGGCCCGCCCGGCGGCACCCGCCCGCCGACGCGCCCGGACGGCGAGGGCCACGGCCTGGCCGGGATGCGCGAACGCGCCGCCCTGTACGGCGGGAGCGTCACGGCGGGCCCCGGCCCTGGGGCAGGATGGACCGTGGAGGCCGTCCTGGACCTCACCCCCGACCCGACAGGCGGCCACCCGTGACCACCGTCCTCATCGTGGACGACCAGCCACTGCAGCGCTACGGCTTCCGGATGCTGCTGGAGAGCCAGCCCGACACCGAGGTGGTCGGCGAGGCCGCGCACGGCGCCGAGGCCGTCCGGCTCGCCGCCGACCTGCGGCCCGACGTCGTCCTGATGGACATCCGGATGCCCGGCATGGACGGCATCGAGGCCACCCGCCGGATCGTCGCCGAGGGCGGGCGCTCGCGCATCCTGGTCCTCACCACTTTCGACCTGGACGAGTACGCGCACGCCGCGCTGCGCGCCGGGGCCAGCGGCTTCCTGCTCAAGGACGCGCGGCCGGAGGAACTGCTCGCCGGGATCCGCGCCGTCGCGGAGGGCGACGCCGTGGTGGCCCCGGCGATCACCCGGCGGCTGCTCGACGCCTACGCCCACCACCTGCCGGTCCGCCCGGTCGGCGCGGCGCCCGTCGAGGACCCGAGGCTGGAGGCGCTGACCGAGCGCGAGCGGGAGATCCTGGTGGCCATCGCCCAGGGCTGGACGAACAACGAGATCGCCCAGCGGCTGGTGCTGGCCGAATCGACCGTCAAGACGCACGTCAGCCGGGTGCTGGCGAAGATCGGCGCCCGGGACCGGGTGCAGGCCGTGATCTTCGCCTACGACCGCGGGCTGACCCGGCCCAATCCGCCGATCACCACCTGATCCGGCGGAGACACTAGGCCCGGCTGTTGGGGGAGTCCTGCGGGGCCCGGCCGGGGTGCGGGACGGAACCCGGCAGGCCGTGGCCGGTGCGGTCGTCGGTGTGCCAGGACTGGGACTGGAAGGCGAGGAACACCGCCGCCCAGCGGTTCTCGTCCGGCAGGTGGATCAGCAGGGCGCCGTCCTGGTACACCCCGTCGTCCCCGCGGAACTGGCCGCTGTTGCCCTGGTTCATGTGCACGTCGTGCACGCCGTTGCCGGGCAGGAAGCCGAACACCTTGTCGGGGACGCCGGGTTCGGGCCCGAAGCGCTGGCCGAACACGTACAGGGCGGCGTTCGGGTCGGCGATGGCGTGCTGCACGTAGTGGTCGAGCAGGTCGGCGAGGTCGTTGTCCGGGCCGGGGAGGTCGGGCGGCAGTACGTGCATCGCCGCGTGGTCGAACAGCTTGCCGCGGACGAAGTCCAGACTCGCCGTGCCCGGGCGGGAGTTCAGCGCCGTCCAGCCGCTGCCGGCGGCCGGGAGGAGGGCGGTCACCGGGTGCCGGAAGTTCTCGTCGGCGAAGTAGAGCAGGTTCGAAGGGGCCTGCTGGGAGAGCACGTTGACGGCCGCGCGGTAGTCGGTGCCGGCGGCGTCGCGCAGGTGGATCTGGTAGTGCGGGGTGCCGGTGGCGCCCTCGCGGCGGCGGTCGACGGCGGTGGCGGCGAGCACGCCGTACTGGGCGATGGGCATGGGCGGTTCCTCGGGTGGGGTCGGCCAGGAGCCCCTCCGTTATCGCCCACGCGCCGGGTGCGGGGCCGGGGAATCGGCGAATGTTCACCTTCCGTCCCCCGGAGGGGTAGCCACGGAACCGAACGTTGACGAGCCCGCCGGACCGGGGCGTCAGGCCGGGTCGACCGACGCCGGGGTCGCTGCCCCCGGGGCGGGCCCGGCCCGGCCGCGCAGCAGTTCGGCGGTGAGGAAGGCCGTCACGGCGGAGACGATCAGCAGCGGCATCGCGTTCGCCGCCTGCCCGCCCAGCAGCATCGTGGCCAGCACCGTACTGGTCACCGGCAGCCTGGTCACGGCCGCGCCGGAGGCGGCGAGTCCGGCGGCCAGCGCCGGTGCGGTGCCCAGGCCCGGCAGCGGCGCGCAGGCCACGCCGAGGGCGGCGCCGATCAGGACGGCGGGGAAGATCGGCCCGCCACGCAGGCTGCCCAGCGCGATGCCCCAGCCGAGCGTCTTGCACAGCACCAGCGCCAGCAGCGCGCCGATCGGCCAGGCCGCCGGGTCGGCCGCGAGCGCGCCCAGGGTGGCCTGGCCGGAGAGCGCGGCCTCCTCCGGCGAGCGGCCGGTGAGCAGCGCGTACGCGGTGAGGCAGGCGCCGACCGCGACCGCGCAGCCGACCGTGCGGACGGCGGTGCGCAGCGCCGTCCGCGGGGCGGTCGCGGTGCCCGTGAAGGCCTTGACCCGTCGGCCCAGCGTCTGCCCGGCCACGCAGACCAGCGTGACCGCGACCGCCAGCGGCACCCCCCACAGGAAGTCCCCGGGGTCGGGGGTGCCGGTCGCGGGCACGTGCGGCAGCGAGAGCGCGCCGATCGACAGGCCGGTCCAGTGCCCGAAGCCGGTGAACACCAGGGCGCCGACGCCGCTGGCGAGCAGACAGGGCAGGACCAGCGCGACCAGCTGGGGGCCGCCGAGCCCGGCCGCCTCGATCATCATCACCGCGGCCACCAGCGGGCTGCCGAAGATCGTCGAGATCGCCGCTGCCGCCCCGGCCGTGCCCAGCACCGGGACGACCCGCGGGTTCCGGGCCCGGACGGGCGCCCGGACGGCGAGCAGCGCGAGTCCGCCGCCCAGCGCCATCAGCGGCGCCTCCGGGCCGAGCACCGCACCGAGCGGCAGGCCGACGAGCGCGGCCAGCACCACCCCCGGCACGTCCCGGGGCAGGCCGGGCGCGCCGCCGAGCCCGTCCACCGGCACGTGGCCGCCGCGCCCGGGCAGCCGGGTGACGATCGGGGCGAGCAGCAGCCCGGCCAGCGCCAGCGCGGGCAGCGGCCACCACCAGGGCGCCCGGTCGAACCCGGCGGCGTCCGGCAGGCTCTCCCAGATCCAGTGCTGGAGTTCGTGCTCCAGGCCGACGAACCCGAAGGCGACCAGCGAGATCGGGACGCCGACCAGCACCGCGACCAGCAGCAGCCCGAGGTAGCCGCGGTGCAGCAGCACCTCGCGCAGGGTGGGGCCGCCGCCCTGCCGCGGGGGCGTGTCCGGCGGCTCGGGCTCCGGCATGACCGCTCCTTCGGGTAGCTCATGGTGCTGGCCCCCGCCCTGCGACCGAGTCTCGCCGGGGCCCGCCCGCCCCGCACGGCGTGCCGCCCGTACGGGCGCCGCACACGGGAGCGGGCAGCGGGTCAGCAGCCGTACGAGATCTCGCGGAAGTCGGCGTAGTGGTCGTCGCTGTAGTAGACCCGCTTGGAGACCGTGTCGCGGACGATGCGCTCGGCGTCCCGGTGGGTGTTGGCGGTGGGGCGGGGGTTGACGTCGTACTCGTGGTAGGTGGTGGCGTGCGGCAGATCGCCGCTGCGGTTGCCGTACGGGTTGCCGCCGCGGATGAACTCGCCGTCCGGGAGGCGGTAGGTGATGGGCTGCGGGGTGGCCGGCCACTCCAGCTGGCGCCAGATGTCGCAGGCCCGGGCTACCTGCGGCGGGAAGGCTTCGAGCGGCAGCGGCGGCTGGAGGAGCGCGGCCGGGGCCCGGGCGGCCGTGACGGCGTGCGCGGGCACGGCGGCCGGGGCGAGGCCGACGGTGAGCAGCAGGGCGAGGGCGGTCTTGGCGAGGCGGGCGGTCACAGGTTCTTCTCCAGGGCTGTCAGGTAGTTGCGCATGAAGTGGTCGCGGACGCCTTCGCCGGTGGGCTCGAAGGCGGCGGAGGTCAAGCCCTTGGCCCGGTTGGCGAGGCCGGAGAGCAGGCCGCTGGCGCCCTCGTGGACCGTCCCGGCCGAGTCGATGAAGCGCAGGGCGCCGACGTGGGTGAAGGCCGGCTCGGGCGGCAGCTGGGGGACGATGTCGTTGTTGTTGACGAAGCGGTAGTTCCGGCCCTGGAAGGCCCGGTCGTACGCGGCGGTGAGCAGCCGGTCGCAGGTGCGGGGCTGGCCGAAGGTGTACACGCCGTCGGCCGTCAGCCGGGGGTCCTCCAGGTGGAGGCGGGCGGCGGCGAGCATGGCGAGGGCGCCGCCGAGGCTGTGGCCGGTGAGCCAGACGCTCTGCCCGTCGGTGCGGAGTTCGGTGAGGGTCTTGAGGACGTCCGGGAAGACCGAGTCCAGGGCCTCGGCGAAGCCGTAGTGGACGTAGCCGGTGCCGGCGGGGCCCGGCCAGGGCGGGGTGGTGGAGTCGGTGAGCCAGTCGCGGAGCTCCTTGGGCTCGGTGCCGCGGAAGGCGACCACGATCATCCGGTCGCTCGCCATGGTGTAGGCCTGGGTGTCCTGGAGCGGGAACGGCGGGGTGAACCGGGTGTCGTGGTGGCGCACGGTGTCGAAGCCCCAGTCCCGGGCCTGCCGGTCGACGGTGGCGTCGTTCTGGTAGGCGAGGTCCGAGGCCCTGGCCAGCCAGTAGGCGTGGGCGAGGCTGTAGCCGGTCGCGCTCTGGTCGAAGGTGGTGGGGACGGGCACGAAGGGGGCCGCCTTTCGATGGGGGGCGTCCCTCGTTGGTAGCGGAACCGCCCGCCGACGGCCGGGCGACGGGCCCGGGAGTCGTTCCAACAGAGCAGGGGCGGCGCACGAACCGGTCCGTAGGTAGACGGGTCAGCTGATTGCTTCATGGGATTTGCGGCTGGTGGTGGCCGGTGCGCTAGTTGGTGGCGTCGGCGGCTTCGTCGAGGCACCGGACGAACTCCACCATCGAGCAAAGGGACTTGAGACCATGAAGCTCGCCGCCCGTGCAGGGCGACGGCGTGGCCAGCATCTACTGGTACACCGGCTTCCCGAACTGCAACCCGACCGCCGCCGACCCGGCGAAGAAGCTGTTCCAGATCTACGGCGACGTCCAGATGCAGCCGGTCTACCAGGACGGCAGCTACGGCCCGCTGAGCAAGCTCAACGCCTACCAGGCCGACCGCTGAGCCCGTGCCCCGCCGGCCCCCGGAGCCGCAGGCCGGCGCCGGGGGCCGAACCGCGTACGG
Organism: Kitasatospora sp. NPDC059146; assembly: GCF_042786665.1. Lineage (NCBI taxonomy): Bacteria > Bacillati > Actinomycetota > Actinomycetes > Kitasatosporales > Streptomycetaceae > Kitasatospora > Kitasatospora sp. NPDC059146. The sequence goes on from NZ_JBHZCY010000014.1 coordinate 15,979, forward strand.
TGCTTGGGAGGGAACGGATTCGTTCACTAACATTGGCGGTAGGCCTGGTGAACAGGGAGTCCCCGGAAGGTGTGCAGCGATGTCCGCTGAAGTCCGAACCGCCGAGGGCGGGACCGTGCACGCGGCCGGCACCCCGGTCCGTCGGCGCGGGGAGGCGCTGGAGAGCGCCATCTACGGGGCGGCCCTCCAGCAGCTCACCACCGACGGCTACGCCCGGCTGACCATGGAGGGCGTGGCCGCCGCGGCGCAGACCGGCAAGGCCGCCCTCTACCGGCGGTGGTCCTCCAAGGAGGAGCTGGTGATGGACGCCCTGCGGGCCGCCCTGCCGCCGGCCCGGCCGGCCCCGGACACCGGGAGCCTGCGCGGGGACCTCCTGGAGGTGGTGGCCGGGCTGCGCGCCGCGATGTTCAGCGACCTGGGCGCCGCCGTCCGCGCCATCATGAGCGAGATCGACCACCAGCGGGCCCGGGTCTTCCTGGAGCTGGTGCAGGAGCGGGTGGTCGACCCGACCACCGCGCTGATCGCCGAGGTCCTCGACCGGGGCACCGCCCGGGGCGAGGTCCGCCCCGGGGCGGTCAGCCCGCTGGTCACCGACGTGGTGCCGGCGCTGATGCTCTACCGGATCAAGCTGTGCGGCGGGGGCGCCGTGGAGCTGGACCCGGCGGAGATCGTCGACGAGGTGCTGCTGCCGATCGTCCGCCGGTGACCGCCGACGTGCCTCACGCCCCGCTGTGGCGCAGCATGTC
>NZ_JBHZCY010000014.1:16734-117784 GCF_042786665.1 Kitasatospora sp. NPDC059146
GCTCCCGGAAGGCCACGCCGAACCGACGGCGGGCCCGTACACCGTGACGTTCCTGCTGGCGTACCTCTTCATCAAGACCTTCGAGTACAACGGCGGCATGTGGAACCAGGCCCAGCGCTACATGGCGACGGACTCCGCCCGCTCCGCGACCCGTTCGGCCCGGCTCTCCGCGATCCTGTGGCTGGTGTGGCCGGCCGTGCAGACGGCCGGCGGCACGGTCCTCCAGCAGGCAGGCGACGGTCTCGTTGGCGTCGCCCTTGGTGTGGCCGATCAGGCCGACCGGGCCGCGCTTGATCCAGCCGGTGACGTAGACGGCGGTGACGTGCGAGCCGTCGCCGTCCAGGACGCGGCCGGCCTGGTGCGGGACGGTGCCGGAGACCGGGTCGAAGGGCAGCTTGGGCAGCTCGTCGGAGTAGTAGCCGACGGCGCGGTAGACCGACTGGACGTCCCAGTCGGTGTGCCGGCCGGTGCCGCGCACGTTGCCGGTGCCGTCGAGCTCGGTGCGCTCGGTGCGCAGGCCGACGACCTTGCCGTCCTCGCCGAGGACCTCGACCGGGGACTCGAAGAAGTGCAGGTAGACCCGGTGGGGGCGGTCGCCGACGTCGCGGATCGCCCAGTTCTCGACGGTGGCGGCGACCAGGTCGACGTGCTTGACGGCGCGGCGCTCGGCGATCGAGCCCTCGTCGTACTCGATGTCCTCGGGGTTGACGATGACCTCGATGGTGGGCGAGTGGTCCAGCTCGCGCAGCTCCATCGGGCTGAACTTGGCCTGGGCCGGGCCGCGGCGGCCGAAGACGTGGACCTCGACGGCGCGGTTGCCCTTGAGGCCCTCGTACACGTTCGGGGGGATCTCGGTGGGCAGCAGCTCGTCGGCGGTCTTGGCGAGGATCCGGGCGACGTCCAGGGCGACGTTGCCGACGCCGAGGACGGCGACCTTCTCGGCCTCCAGCGGCCAGGTGCGCGGCACGTCCGGGTGGCCGTCGTACCAGGAGACGAAGTCCGCGGCGCCGTAGGAGCCGTCCAGGTCGATGCCCGGCAGGTCGAGCGAGCGGTCCGCCATCGCGCCGGTGGAGAAGACCACGGCGTCGTAGTGGCGGTGCAGGTCGTCCAGAGTGAGGTCGGTCGGGTAGTCGACGTTGCCGAACAGGCGGACCTGGGGCTTGTCGAGGACCTGGTGCAGGGCGGTGACGATGCCCTTGATCCGCGGGTGGTCGGGGGCCACGCCGTAGCGGATCAGGCCGAACGGGGCCGGCATCCGTTCGAACAGGTCGATCGAGACGCCGGGCGCCTTCGCGGCGTCGGACTTGAGCAGGGCGTCGGCGGCGTAGATCCCGGCGGGGCCGGCTCCGACGATGGCGACTCGGATCGAGCGGGTCATGCGGGTGAATCCTCCGGGTGGACGGAGCGGGCCGAATGGTCTGGACCCTTGCAGCCAACCCGCTGGCCGCGCGGAGGTGTAGGCGGTGTCGATCTATGACCTCATAGAGCCAAGCTATGGCCGGCCCGGGAACTTTCCGGGCCGGCCGGACGTCAGCTGCCGTCGACCGGGGCGGCGGGTTCGGCGTCGCGTGCCTGCGTGGGGACGGCGGGTGCGGCGGCCGCCGGGGCCCCCTCGGCGAGCCGGTTCGCGGAGGCCTCGAAGAACCGCAGCATCTCCACCGGGAACGGCAGCACCAGCGTCGAGTTCTTCTCCGCCGCCACCTCGACCACCGTCTGCAGCATGCGCAGTTGGAGGGCCGCCGGCGTCGCGGACATCGTGGCCGCGGCCTCGGCGAGCTTGGCGGCGGCCTGGAACTCGCCGTCCGCGGTGATGATACGGGCCCGGCGCTCGCGGTCCGCCTCGGCCTGGCGGGCCATCGAGCGCTTCATCGAGTCGGGCAGGCTGACGTCCTTGATCTCCACCCGGTCGATGTGCACGCCCCAGCCCGACGCGGGGCTCTCCAGCATGACCTCCAGGTCGTGGTGGAGGTTCTCCCGGCCGGACAGCAGGTCGTCCAGCTCGCTCTTGCCGATGATCGAGCGCAGCGAGGTCTGGGCGACCTGCAGCATGGCGAAGTTGTAGTTCTGCACGTCCACGGTGGCCCTGATCGGCTCGATCACGCGGAAGTACAGCACCGCGTCCACGCTCACCGACACGTTGTCCTTGGTGATGCCCTCCTGGGTGGGCACCGGCATGGTGACCACCTGGACGTTCACCTTGCGCATCTTGTCGAGCACCGGGATCAGCAGCGTCAGGCCCGGCTCGCGGACCGTCCCGCGCACCCGGCCGAGCCGGAACACCACACCGCGCTCGTACTGCTGGACCACCCGCACGCCGGTCGTCAGCAAGAAGAGGACGACCACGGCCACGATCACGAGTGCTGCCACGCCAGTTCCACCTGCTCCCCGTCGCGGTGCGGCCGGGCCGGGTCCGGTGTGGCCCTGTCGCCGGGCGCTCGCCGCGCGCAGCACAGTATGCGCCCGGCCGGACGGCACGGTAAGGGCTGTGCAGGGATCTTGACGGTGAGTTGACGATCTGCGGTGGCGCCGGGAGAGGTGGTGTCGGGGGCGGTGGTCCGTCCCCGTCCCCGTTCCCGCCCCCGGGGGCCCGGGGACGGGAACGGCGCGGGCGGCTCAGGCGCGGAAGGCGTCCGCGTGCTCGGCGGCGAACTCGGCGAAGGAGCGGGGCGGACGGCCGGTCAGCTTCTCGACGTCCGGGCTGACCGTCGAGGCCAGCCCGGCCGCGTACAGCCCGTACAGCTCGACCATGCCCTCGGCCCGCCACCGGTCCCAGCCCATGTTCAGCAGGCCGTCGAGGGCGACCTCCGGGGTGAGCGCGGCGTAGGCGACCGGGTGGCCCGCGGCGGCGGACAGCTGCTCGGCCACCTCGTCGTGGGTGAGTGCGGCCGGGCCGGTCAGGGTGTAGACCGCGCCCTCGTGGCCCTCGGTGGCCAGCACCTCGACGGCGGCCGCCGCGACGTCCCGGGCGTCCACGTACGCCACCGCGCCCTCGCCGCCCGGCACGGCCAGGTGGCCGGCCTTGACGGTCGGGGCCGTGCCGAGGAAGTTCTGGTGGAAGCCGTTCGGGCCGAGGACGGTCCACGGCAGGCCGGAGTCCTTGAGGTGGTCCAGGCCCGTGACGTGCGAGCCGACGAAGCGCACCCCCTCCGGCCGGTACTCGACGCCGGCGGCCGCGTGCAGCACGATCCGCGGCCGGCGGCCGGTGCGCACGGCGGCGTCGATCACGTTGCGCTCGTGCTGGGCCATCTCCGGATGCACGGCGACCAGCAGGTAGACGGTGTCGGCCCCGTCCAGGGCGGCGTCCAGCGAGACCGGGTCGGTGAAGTCGGCGGCGACCCGCTCGACCCCCGCGTCCCACTCGGCCGGGCCCGCCGACCCGCCGCGCACCAGGGCCCGCGCCGCCAGCCCGCGTTCGCGCAGTCCGACGACGACCCTCGAGCCGACCGTACCGGTGGCACCCGTCACGACGATCACGGATGTGTCTCCTTGCTTCCCCGTTGTTCCCCGTTGTCGCGAACCGGACTTGAGTCCGCGTCAGGGGGATGATCGCAGGCGGCGGACGGGTGATCAAGGTCGGGGCCCCGCGGGCCCGCCCCGGGGTGCTCCGACACGCACGGGGCGCTGCCGTTCCTCGACTCGGGGTGGGCCGGACGCTTGGATGGATCCGGCCTGGTCACCGCCCGGACACCGGTCCGGGCACCCCCCTTGGCGAGCCGAGGAGCCACCACCGTGAACGACACTCCCGATCCCGACCGCACCCCCGATCCCGACCCCGCCGTCGTGGCCCGCCGGATCGCCGAACGCCTCGGTCAACTCGGCCTCACCGAGGACGCCCTGGCCCAGCGGGCCGCGATGGCCCCGCAGTACCTGCGCCACCTGCTCGAAGCCGGACCCGCCTTCGACCCCGGCGGCTTCGTCCGGATCGCCGCCGCCCTCGGCCTCAGTCGGGAGGAGCTCGTGGCCGGCCGCGCGGACGCCCCGCCCGGCCACGAAGGGCCGGGCCCCCGGCCCCGCCTGCTCGACCTCACCGACGCCGAGTGCTGGGAGCTGGTCGGCACCCACGGGATCGGCCGGATCGGCCTGCCGGTGCACCCGGGCCCGGCGGTCTACCCCGTCAACTACGTGGTCGACCAGGCCTCCTTCGCCTACCGCACCGGTGAACGCACCGCCACCGCGCCGGAGTCGGGGGCACAGGTGTCCTTCCAGGTCGACCGCATCGACGAGTACCTGGGGCGCGGCTGGAGCGTGCTCGCCCTCGGCACGGCGCGGTACGTCGACGACCCGGCCGAACTGCAGCGCCTCGACGGGCTGCCCGGCGCGGCCCCCTGGGCCGGCGGCGACCGGCCCCGCTGGGTCCGGATCCGTCCGGCCGAGATCAGCGGCCGACGGCTCGTCACCGGGTGAGCGGAAGCCCCCGTGCGGCCGTCCGGCAACTTCCCTACCGGCGCGGCGTGTTGGGGGTCGACCGGTGCTGGACAGCCATGGTGGGCGGCCGCCGGGCGCTGGGGCATACTCCTCGGATGGACGCGACCCCGAAGGACACCTGGACCAACACCACCCACGACTGGGCGGCCGCCGTGGACGCCGAGCACCTCGCCTGGATCCGCGCGGGGGCGGGCGGCCTGGCACCGGGCGGAGTGGCGCACCTGGTGCTGGAGGTGCTCGCCTACCCGGGCGACGAGGCGGCCGCGCGCGGCACCGGCCGGTGCGTGGTCACCCTGCACGCCGACGGCGCGGTCTCGGTCCGCGACGACGGCCGGGGCACCGACACCCGGGTCGACGAGCACGGCGAGGCGGTCAAGAAGCCGGTCATGGCGACCAAGGACCTGCGCTTCTTCGACGACCCCGGCGCGGAGCTGCTCCCGGACGGGCACCCGCGCCGGGGCATGTCGGTGGTCGCGGCGCTCAGCACCCGGCTGCTCCACACCAACCGCCGGCTCAACGGCGCCTGGACGCAGCGCTACGAGCACGGCCTCCCCGTCACCGGCCTCGACCCGATCGAGCCCGACGGCACCACCGGCACCTGCGTGACCTTCCACCCGGACGCCGCGTTGGTCCCGCAGGGCCTCCCGGACGCGGAGCGGCTGGCCCGGTGGGCGGCGCACTGGCCGGCCCTGGAGGTCCGGGTCGAACACGGCCCGGCGGCGTCCCGTGCCAGCGGTCGGAGTGCCGAGGCCGCCTTGTAGCGATCCGTAGCTGGGGCTACGCTCACCGCCATGAAGCAGTTGAACGTCCGACTGGACGACGCCGTGCACGAGGCCCTGGAGCAGCGCGCGGAGGCCGCCGGGATGAGCCTGCCCGACTACGCGCGCAAGGTGCTGGCGGAGGAGGCGGACGAGCGGCGCGAGCGGTTCCTCACCGCCGCCGCCCACTTCGCCCAGGCCTGGGGGCCCGCGTTCGAGGAGGAGTTCGGGCCGTACCCGCGCAGCACCCGCGACGCCACGGCGGACGCCGCGTGATCCTGCGGATCGACCGGGTCTGGCTGCTCGACATCGCGCACCAGTTCCTGCCGAGCGACCCGGACGTCACCGACTACGGCACCCTGGCCGCCGCCGTGGCCCGGCACGCCGACGAGGTGATGGAGGTGCCGGTCTACGGCGCCGTGCACCAGCGGGCGGCCGCCCTGATGCACCAGCTGATCCGGGTCCCGGCGCTGGAGTCCGCCAACGAGCACTTCGCCGCCGTGGTGGCCGCCTCCTACCTGAGCGCCTCCGGCGTCATCGTCACGGCCGACTCCAAGCAGGCCGTCGAACTGGCCGCCCGGATCCGGGCCGGGAACGCCGACGTCCGGGAGACCGCGGCCAAGATCCGCACCTGGTACCACTGAGCCAGGGGAGTTCGGGGTGCCAGGGGAGCCCGGGGCCTTGGGACGGGCGTCGCCGGAATTCGACGGCGAACGACCGATTTGGGATCACGGTTCGGTGACCTTCCGCTCCTTGGCGCCCCCATGGTCCGGTCTTGGTGTTCGAGGGGCGATAGGTTTCCCCGGCGAACTTTCTTGATCACCACGGGGGATCCACCATTTCCACTCAGTCTGCCGAGCTGCCCGACGCCACCGGGCCCGCCGAAGCCACCGCGCCTGCTGCGCCTGCCGTTCCCGCTGCGCCCACGGAGACCGCCTCCGCCGTCCCGATTGAGGGGGCGGCGCCCGGTTACGGCGAGGGGCAGCTCACCTGCGCCGTCTGCGGCTCCGTCCCGGCCGTGAACGCCACGATCCGCGGGCACCAGGGCTTCATCGTCGTCCTGCGCTACCTCAAGCGCCGGGGCCCGTACTGCCGCGACTGCGGCATCGCCACGCACCGGGAGATGACCTCCGACAGCCTGTGGCAGGGCTGGTGGGGCATCCCGTCGATGATCATCAACCCGATCGTCATGCTGCTCAACATCCCGCAGCGCTCGAAGATCAACAAGCTCGCCGAGCCGCTGCCCGGCGGCCCCAGCACGCCGATGGACCCGGGCAAGCCGGTCTACCTGCGGCCCACGATCGTCGGGGTGCTCATCCCCGCCGTCCTGGCCACGCTGCTCTTCGTGCTCCTGAAGGACGACCCGGAGTTCGCCAAGGCCGGCGACTGCGTCCACAACAGCAACGTGATCGCCATCCCCGGTCTGGACGACAAGAACCCGGACCTCAAGGTGGTTCCCTGCTCCGACCCGCAGGCCGACGCCCGGGTCGTGGGCCGGGCGGACGACTCCAACGACGGTGAGACGGAGTGCCGGAAGTACCCCGACGCCGACAGCTACTTCACCTACAAGCACGGCAGCGACAAGTACCTGCTGTGCCTCAAGAGCCTCAAGCCGAGGCCGCAGTTCACCTTCGCGCCGTAGGCCCCGCTACGGGCCGTCACCAGTGGGAGAAGTGCCGGCGGTACTCGCCGGGGGTGACGCGCAGGGTGCGCCGGAAGCTGCGGTGCAGGGTCTCGACGGTGCCGAAGCCGCAGGAGTGGGCGACGGCGTCGAGGGTCGCGGTGGTGCTCTCCAGCAGTCGTCTGGCGGCCTCGATCCGGACGCTCTCCACGTACGCGGCGGGCGTGCGGCCGGTCTCCGCGCGGAAGACCCGGGTGAAGTTCCGCTCGCTCATCGCGGCCCGGGCGGCCAGGGCGGGGACGCCGAGGTCGCCGTCGGGGTGGTCGGAGATCCAGTCGAGGACCTCCCGCAGCGGGGCCCGCTCCGGCCGCTGGGCCGCCAGCTGGGCACTGAACTGTGCCTGCCCGCCCGGGCGTTGGACGAACATCACCAGCTGACGGGCGATCGCGCGGGACACCTCCGGGCCGTGGTCGGCCTCCGTCATGGCGAGCGCGAGGTCCATGCTCGCGGTGATCCCGGCCGAGGTCCACAGCTCGCCGTCGCGCACGAAGATCGGATCCGGGTCCACGGTGGCCAGCGGGTACTGGTCGGCCAGATCGGTGCAGCGCGACCAGTGGGTGACCGCGCGCCGCCCGTCCAGCAGCCCGGCGGCGCCCAGCAGGAACGCCCCGGTGCAGACCGAGGCGGTCCGGCGCGCGTGGCGGGCGGTGCGGGCGAACCAGTCGACGAAGCGGTGGTCCTCGCAGGCCTGCTGCACGCCCGCCCCGCCGACCGCCACGAGGGTGTCCACGGGGGCGTGGGCGCCGCCGTGCGCGCGGTGCTCGGCGCGTCGGTCGAACTCGTCGATCGTCAGGGTCGGGGAGACGGCGAGTCCGCCGCTGGAGGGCAACGGGCCGGGCGTCGCGGCCACCGTCTCGATGACGACGCCGCCGGTCAGGCGCCCGGCGTGGGTGAAGACCTCGTGGGGGCCGGTCAGGTCGAGGATCTGGAACTCGGGGAAGACCGCGAAGACGATGCGTGGACTGCTCACCCCTCCAGCCTGGCCGTACGGCCCGATGGCAGCAAGGACACGAAGGTGACGATTTCCGCCACGCGGGGGGTGCGACGTGCGGGCGAGCCCTCCGCGTGGCGGCCCTGCCGCACACCGGACCGTCCCTCAGCGGGCCAGGTCCAGCGCGCGGTTCAGGTTGTACTCGGCGATGGCCGCCATCGCCGCCCGGTCGGGGAAGTCCCCGTCGAGCAGCCGGAGCGGGCCCGCGGTCAGCGAGAGCCGCTGCGCCAGCAGGTAGAGGGCGAGCCTGTGTTCGTCCAGCCCGGCCGGTTCCAGTGGCCGGTAGTCCTCGTGCAGCCGGATCCGCAGGAAGACGTGCTCCCACTCGACGTCGAAGTACATCGTGCCCTCGATGTCGATCACCACGGGCAGTCCGGCCGGGTCGACCAGGACGTGGTCGGGCCCCAACTCGCCGTGCACCACAGCATGTTCAGCGCGCGGCCGGACGGCCTCGGCCAGCGCCGACAGCCGCGCCGCCAGCTGGTCACGGGCCTGCGCCACGCGGGGATCGCGCGCGGCCGCCTCGGCGAGGTCCCGCCGGGCGCGGGTGAGGACGACCTCCTCGCAGGACCTCCCGTGCGAGCGGCCGCCCTCGTCGACCACCGCCACCTTGCCGTAGCCGGGCGCGCGGTGGCCGCGCATCGCCTCCAGTGCCTCGCCGAGCCGGGCCAGCACCGGGGCCGCGGCCCGCCGGTCGCGGGCGAGCAGGGCCTCCAGGCTCTCGCCCCGGACGTCCTCGACCACGGCCAGGTCGGCCGGACCGTGCGCGCCCTCACGGTCGACCAGTCGGATCGCGGGGACCTGGACGCCGAGCCCGGTCAGGCGGGCGTGCGCGGCCTCGAAAAGGTCGAGGCCGAGCCCGGGGGAGAACGGGTCGGCGAGGTCGTCGTCGCCCTCGGCCGCCGGCCAGTAGTTCTCGCTGCGGTTCCAGCGGTAGGCGACAGCCGTGGTGGCGTCGTCCATCAGCAGGCGGTAGACGCCCTTCTTGCTGCCGCCCGCCAGCCGCTGCACGGCGGCGAGCCGCCGGCCCCCGCCCAGCGCGGCCCGCCCCGCGCTCGCCAACTGCGCCCGTACCGCTTCCGCTTCGGTCGCCATGTCAGCGGGGCCGTCGGTGGAGGACGTCGGCGAGGGCGGTGGTCACCAGCTGGCGGACGGTCTCCGTGGCGGGTGGGCCGGGGTCCCGGTCCGCGAAGAGGAGGTGGCCGCCGCCGACGAGGGAGAGGGTGAGCGAGTCGACGTCGGCGTCGGCCGCGATGCGGCCTGCCGCGCGTTCCTCCGTCAGGTAGGCGGAGACCGCCGCGGCGACCTGGGAGAGGATCGCGATGCCGCCGCCCGGCATGGCCTGCCGCAGGCGTGCGCGCAGCTCGTTCCGGAAGGTGATGAGCGGGATGATCGCCACCGGGACCGGGCCGAACAGGGTGGTCAGCGCGGTGGTGAGGTTGTCGGCCACGGTGCCGGTGCCGACGGAGTCGCGCAGGGCCCGGGCGTGGGCTTCGAGCTGCGCGGCCCGGTCGAGCACCAGTTCGGTGAGGAAGGCGTCGAAGTCGGCGAAGTGCCGGTGCAGCACGCCCTTGGCGCAGGCCGCCTCGTCGGTGACGGCCCGGCTGGTGAGCGCGTTCGGGCCGTCCCGCAGCAGGATGCGTTCGGCGGCGTCGAACAGCTGCTGGCGCGCGTCGCGCAGGTGTACCCCGGTCGGCACGTGCGGACCCCCTCCGGTGCCAGAAGTCTGGCGGTCGCTTGGCATGTGGGCGCTTGCCCACTACGGTGGGCGCATGCCCACTTTACCGCACGGACAGCAAGGGCGCCCGGAACAGGCGCAGTTGGCGGCGTCGGCGCAACCCCACCGGGCCCGGCAGGTGGCCGAGTCCTTCGGAGCGGAGGCGCAGCGCTACGACCGGGCCCGCCCTCCGTACCCCGACGAACTGGTGGCGCGCATCGTCGCGGGGAGCCCCGGGCCCGATGCGCCCGACGTGCCCGATGTGCCCGACGTGGTCGATGTGCTCGACGTCGGCTGCGGCACCGGCATCGCGGCCCGTCAGTTGCAGGCCGCCGGCTGCGCCGTGCTCGGGATCGACCCGGACCCGCGGATGGCCGCCCTGGCGCGGGCCCGCGGCCTGCGGGTCGAGGTGGCGACCTTCGAGGACTGGGAGCCGGCCGGTCGGACCTTCGATGCCGTGGTCGTCGGCCAGGCGTGGCACTGGGTCGACCCGGCCGTCGGCGCGGCGAAGGCGGCCCGGCTGCTGCGCCCGAAGGGCCGCCTGACGATCTTCGGCCACGTCTTCGAGCCGCCGGCCGAGGTGGCCGAGCCGTTCGCCGCGGCCTTCCGGCGGGTGGTACCCGACTCCCCGTTCGGCGACCGGCCGGCCCGGCGTCCGCTGGAGCTGTACCGCGCGGGGTACGCGAGGACCGCCGACGACATCCGCGCGACCGGGCGGTTCGCCGAACCGGAGCAGTGGAGCTTCGCCTGGGAGCGGTCCTACACACGCGACCAGTGGTTGGACCTGCTCCCCACCACCGGCGGCCTCACCGGGCTCCGACCCGCCCCGCTGGCCGAGGTCCTGGACGCGGTCGGCGCGGCCGTCGACGCCCTGGGCGGCCGCTTCACCATGCCCTACACCACCCTGGCGACCAGCGCCGCCCTCCGTGCCGAAGCGCCCTGATCCGCCCGGGGCGTGGAATGGTCGACGGGGTCGGTGAGTTGACTCCAAGTCAGCATGAGCGAGCCCGGATTCGGAGCCGACAGAGGTTCACGTCCCCTGAGGTCAGGGGTGATCGGTCCGCCGTACCCAGTAGCGCCAGCCGGCCTCGATCTGGCTGGACGGCCAGACGGACGCGTCCTTCTCCAGACTCTCCCGGTGGCCGGTCCAGTGACGCGGGCCGCCCGCCGCGCGAGCGGTGAGCTGGAGGCCGCAGGCCCGTTCCAGCAGTACGGCGTACATCACCGCGTGGGCGACGTCCCGGCCGACGGTGAGCAGGCCGTGCTGCGGCATCAGACAGGCCCGGGCGGCACCGAGGTCGGCGGCCAGGGCCCGGCCCAGCTCCGCGGTGCGGACCAGGTCGGCGGTCGCGCCGAAGCGCGGCAGGCCGTGCTCGGCGAAGGGCACCCCGTCGTGGCTCAGTGGCCGCAAGGGCTCGCCCAGCGAGGAGAAGGCGTTGACGGTGCCCGAGTGGGTGTGCAGCGAGACGTGCACGTCCGGGCGGGCCTTCAGCACCTCGGTGTGGATCGGGTACTCCAGGTGCACCCGACCGCCGCCGTCGAGCCGCTCGCCGCCCGCGAGTCGCTCGCCGTCCCAGGAGACCAGCAGCACCCGGTCCCGGTCGATCTCCTCCAGGCCCCAGCCCGAGGCCTTCATCCACACCCCGCGCCCGTCCGGATCGCGGACCGCCAGGTGCCCCCAGACCATGTCCCCGTGCCCCGCCTCGGCGAGCACCCGGCTGCCGAGCGCGGCCAGGGCGGCCGCCTCCTCGCCGGTTCGGGGGGTGACGGTGTCGATGGCGGCTCCCGGGGAGTGTGGTGGGGCGGAGAACGTCGGGGTGGGTGTCAGCCGCAGGGCCGGTCGTAGGGGGTGCCGGGGAAGTACTGCTTCCACTGGGCCTCGGTGATGGTGGCGCCCGCGACGTCGCAGAGGTGGCGGGTGAGGCGGTCGATGTCGGGGTCGAGGATGGTGACCCGGCTCGGGTCGTTGTCCCCGGCGGCTTGGCTGATCAGGAGGCTCCTGCCGTCGGGGCTGAACCCGAGGGCGGGGACGTAGTGCTTGGGGGCCTGCACGGCGATCTCGGTCGGGGCGTGCGGGTCGGCGACCTCCCAGAGGTGGATCTGCCCGCCGTTGAGGAGGGTGTCCCGTTCGGCCAGGGCCCTGCTGATGAGCAGCCGGTTGTCCGGGCTGAACTCGAGGTTGAACTGCTTCTGGGCGACGAGGGAGCCGGCCCGCTGCGGGTGGTGGACGTCGCTGACGTCCCACAGGTCGACGGTGCTGTCGTTCGACACCGCGAGGGTGCGCCCGTCGTGGCTGAACGCGAAGTCGGTGACGGGCGCTTCCGGGAGGGCGCCGTGCTCGGGGTGCCGGGGGTCGGCGAGGTCCCAGAGCTGGATGGTCTTGGGGTTGGAGCCGGCGATCTTGGCCAGGGCGATTGCGAGCCGGTTCTGGGCCTCGTCCGCCTGGGCCACGTTGGTGTCGAGGTCGATCGGCGGGGCGGCCGTCGGATGCGCGGGGTCGCCGAGGTCCCAGACGCTGATCCGGTGGCTGTTCATCCGGTCCAGGGAGACCAGCTTGCGGTTGACGAGGTGGAGCTGGCCGGGCGGCTGGGGGGAGGGGAAGGTGGAGAGCTCCTTCGGGGCGCTCGCGTCGGAGGCGTCCCACACGTGGATCCGGCCGTCGCGGCCGTTGGCCACGACCAGTCCGTTCCGGGCGTCCAGGTCCGTCATGAAGTCGGAGAGCACACCGGTGTGGTCCAGGGGTTCGGAGAGCGCGTTGAGCGTGCCGCCCCGGCGGGGGTGGTCCGGGTCGGAGACGTCCCACAGGAGGGGGGCCGCGACGTCGCTGTAGGTGAGCAGGGTGTGGTCGTCGACGGCGCGGACCGTCCCCCCGTTCAGACCCGTCAACGTCCCGGCCTGCCGGGTGTCGTAGGGGCCGTCGGTCCGCCACAGGCGGTACTGCCGGGCGCCGTCGGTACTGCGCCCGGGCGGTGGGTCGAAGGCCCAGGCGAGGGTGCGGCCGTCCTGGGTGAAGTTCCCGTAGGCGCCGGTGTCGGACAGCACGGTGGCCGGTGCCGGGTGCCAGCGCCGGAGGGTCGTGCCGGCGCTGAGCAGGGACGAGCCGCGGTCGTCGAGCGCGACCGCGTACACGGTCTCCGAGGTGGGGTAGTCGACGACGCCGACCGGGGAGTGCGGGTCGCGGAGGTCCACCGTCTCGGCGTGGCCGGTGAAGTACTCGTCCGAACGGGAGGAGCCGAACGCCAGGGTCCGGCCGTCCGGGGCGAAGACCAGGGCCGCCACGGTCTGCTGGGAGTCGATCGCCACCGGGGCCGAGGTGTCGTAGGAGGCCTGGTTGACGGGGGCGGGCTTGGCCGGGTCGGTGGTGTCCCACAGGCCCACGCCCCGGCCGTTCCTGCCGAGGGCCAACAACGGTGCCCGGGGGCTGAACGCCAGGCCGAGTCCGTGGCTGTCGGCGATGCTGCCGGTGAGCGCGGGTTTGGACGGGTCGGCGACGTTCCACAGCTGGACGGTGGTCGAGTCCTCGGACTCGCCGTGCAGGAGCGCGAGCAGCCGGCCGTCCGAGCTGAACGCGCCGGACTGCGGCGTACCGGTGGCGGTGGGCAGGGCAGCGGACCGGACGGGGTGCCGCGGGTCGGTGAGGTCCCAGAGCGAGGAACCGGTCTGGCCGAGCACGGCCAGCCGGTGCCCGCCCGGGCTGAGGGCGAGCGCGCCGGAGCTGTCGGGCAGGAGGGCGAGGGCCTCCGGACGGGTGGGGTCGGTCACGTTCCACAGGCGCACCGACGTGTCCGTGTCCTCGGCCGCGAGCAGCCGGCCGTCCGGGCTCAGCGCGAGGCCCGCATGGCCGGTGCCGGTCCGGGTGGTCGAGAGGGGTTTCGTGTCCCGGGGATCCGAGAGGTCCCAGAGCCGGACGCTCCGGTCGCTGCCCGTACTGGCCAGCAGGTGCCGTTCGGCACTGTGGGCGAGGTTCCGTACGGTGCCGGTGGGTTCGGCGACCGGCGTGGAGTACGGTGCCAGCGCCGAGTCGAACAGGCTGCCGCGCGCCTCCGGGGTGTCCGCGATGTGCCGTGCGGACAGAGCGAGTTGGAGCGCCAAGGTCGGATCGGTGGTCCGGATCCGGCCGGCCGCCTGGGCCCCCACCTTGGAGGCGAGGAGGTCCCGCTGCTCATGGGCGATCCGGTTCTGCCAGGCCGCCGTGCCGAACCCGGCGACCGCCACCGTCAACAGCACGGCCAGCACGCCGGACAGGGCGCGCAGCCGGGTGGTGCGGCGTCGTTCGGCGCGGCGTTCGGCGGCCTGCCGGGCCTGCCCGGCGGCGACGAACTCCCGCGCCACGGGGGTGGTCCCGTGCCGCTGGGCCGACTCCTCGACCCACTGCACGGCGGCGGCCAACCGGACGCCCCGGTACAGGGCTCCTTCGTCGCGCCCGTCCCGCTCCCAGGCGTCCGCCGCGTCGTGCAGCCGCTGGCGCAGCTGCAGGCCGGCCCGGTCGTGCTCGATCCAGTCCCGCAGCTGCTGCCAGGCGCGCAGCACCGCCTCGTGGGCGAGTTCGGCGTGGCCGTCGTCGGCGACGACCAGCCGGGCCCCGACGAGCGCGCGGAGGGCGGCCTGTGCGGCCGGGTCCGCGTCGAGGCCGAGCTCGGCGAGCGGGACCCGGCGGCGGGTGTCCTCGGCGCCGTCGACCACGTGCACCATGCGCAGCAGGAGCTGCCGGGCGGCCCGGCGACCGTCGGTGTCCAGGGCGTCGTAGGTGGCCTGCGCGGTCTGGGCGACCGCGCCCCAGATGCCGCCCGAGGCCTGGTAGCCCGCCATGGTGAGCACCCGGCCCGCGCGCTTCTGCCAGGTGGCCAGCAGCGCGTACGACAGCAGGGGCAGCGCGGCCCCGGGCCCGCGCGGGCGGTCGCCGCCGGTGCGCAGGTCGCGCAGCAGCAGGTCGACCAGGCCGGGTTCCAGGCTCAGTCCGGCGAGCAGCGCGGGCTTCTCGACGGCGTCGCGCAGTTCGCCGGTCCGCATCGGGCCGACCAGCACCTGGCCGTCCTGCAGCGCCTCCGCCAGTGCCGGGTACGCCGCGCAGTGGCCGTAGAAGTCGGCGCGCAGCCCCAGCAGCACCACCGCCCGGGGGAAGGCGTCCGGCTCCGGGCCCCGGGCGCAGGCGGCGGACAGGGCCGCGACGAAGACCTCCCGCTCGTGCTCGTCGGTGCAGGCGGTGAACAGCTCCTCGAACTGGTCCACCACCAGGACGGGCCGGGTCCCGTCGGCGGGCAGCCGGGCGAGGACCGACTCCGGCGCGGCCATCAGCTCGGCGCGGATCGCCTCGGGATCGCGGTGGCGGGGCCCGTCCGGTTCACCCGGTTCACCCGGATCGGCCAGTTCGGCCAGTTCGGCCAGGGCGTGGGCGAGCCGTGTCACCGGCCGCTCGCCCGGGGTCAGCACCACGCGCGGCCAGCGCCAGGCCTGGAGTGCCCCGGGCAGCCCGTGGTCGAGCGCGGGCAGCAGCCCGGCGCGCAGCAGCGAGGACTTCCCGGCGCCGGACGGGCCGACCACCATCAGCGGTCCGCCCCCGGTGAGCCGCGTGGCGACGCGGGAGACCAGCCGCTCGGTCAGCTCCTCGCGGCCGAAGAAGTACGGGGCGTCCTCCGCGCCGTACGCGGCCAGGCCCCGGTACGGGCAGGCGCCGGGGTGGGGCTCGGGCGGGTGGGGACCGACCGGCGGGTCGTAGGCCGGGTTGGGCGCCAGGACCAGCTCGCCGGCCCGCCCCTCGGCCTGGCGGCGCGGCGCCGGGAAGCTACGGTCGCGGAGCGTGCGGGACAGGGCCCGGTGGACGTCGTCCAGGGTCAGCTGCGGCGGGCCGACCGGGTCGCCCTCGCACAGCAGGCGCAGCAGCTCGCCGCTGAACGCGGTGTACGCCGCGCCGAGCGGGGCGAGGGCGAGCTCCTCCGGAGCGGCGGAGGCCAGGACGAAGCCGCCGCCGGGGTGGGCGGCCTCGAAGGCACGGCCCGCCCGGCCGACGGGCGCGGCTCGGCCGGAGAAGCAGCAGTCCAGGACCAGCACGACCGAGCGGGCCCGGGAGCCGGCCAGCGTGCGGCGCAGGGTGGCGTAGCGCAGCCCCTTGTAGGCGAGGCCGCGGGTGAGGTGCTCGGTGACGCGGGTCGCCAGGTACAGCTCGTTGTCGTCGTCGACCAGGCCGTGGCCGACGTAGTACACGAGCAGCACGGAGTCCGCCGACTCCGCGGCGGCGGTGAGCGCCTCGCCGAGCACAACGGGGTCCTCCGGGTCGAGCACGGTCCGGACGTGCTCGGGGGCGAGGCCGCAGTGCTCGACCAGCGCCCGCGCGACGGCGTGCACGGTGGCGGCCGCGGCCGGGACGTCGGGCAGGACGGAACCGGGGACGTGGGTGCCGGTCCCGATGACCAGGGCCCGGGCACCGGGGAGGCCCAGGGGCAGTCCGCCGCCGCTCACCGCCTTGTCGGGCATCTCCGGGTTACTCGTTGCCGGGCCGCGCGTTGCCCGGGTGCGCGCCGTCGGGCTGCGCGCCGCCTTCGGCGGGCAGGGCGGCCGGTCCGGGGCGCTCGGCCAGCGACGCGCCCACCTCGCGGACGAGGGCGGCGACGCCGTCCGCGTCGAGGCCGTGCACCGCCGTCGCCCGCAGTTCGACCGAGCTGCCGTCCGCGCGGGTCACCTGGACCACCGTCTCGCCGGCCCGGCGCCGGATCCACGCGATCAGCGCGCTGGTCAGGCCGGACACCGCCCCGCCGGCACCGACGGCGACGGTGAGCACGTCGGCGAGGGTGCCCAAGGAGCCGGGCTGCGGCGGCGCGGCCTCCAGCTCGACCCGGCCGCGCAACTCGTCCTCCGCCCGCAGCCAGGCGAGCAGGGAGGTGGTGGCGCCTCGATCGGCGTCGGTGACAAGGATTCGGAGCGATTCGTCCACGGTCTCCCCAGGAGCCAACGGTGCACGCTGTGTTGGCCCAGCGTCACAACAATGAGTGGCCCCGGTCAAACCCCGTGGTCGGGGGCCCATCCGGCTCGTTCGTGAGCCCCTGTTGCGCCGAACGGGTGAAGGTCGGGCGGTGGAGGGGAGGGGGTCCGGCGGGGTCCGCGGCGGCGCTGTGGCGGCGGCGTGGCGGCGGCGTGTCGGGTGGCGGATCCCCGGACGGGACGCGAGGGTGACTGGCGGGGGACCTCACGAGGAAGAGGAAAGAGCGAGCATGCCCGAAGTCACTACCCCGTACGTGACCGGCACCCCGTGCTGGGTCGACCTGATGGCGAAGGACCAGCAGGCCGCGCTGGACTTCTACCGCGACCTCTTCGGCTGGCAGGGGCAGCCCGGCCCGGCCGAGTTCGGCGGCTACGCCGTCTGCGAGCTCAACGGAAAGGCGGCGGCCGGCATCGGCCCGGCGATGTCCCCCGAGGGCATGCCAGAGCCGCCCACCGTGTGGACCAGCTACCTGGCCACCACCGACGCCCAGGCCACCCAGGACGCCATCGTCGGGGCGGGCGGCACCCTGCTGGCCCCGGTGATGGACGTCGGCCCGCTGGGCCGGATGCTGATCGCCGCCGACCCGCAGGGCGCACCATTCGCGATGATCAAGCTCGCCCCGATGTAGTCCTGTCTCGTATACACATCTCACGCGGCCGCGCCCGCCGGCGCCCAGGGGCTCACCGAGCCCGGCGCGCTGACCTGGCACGCGCGTCCCACCACGGACGTCCCCGGCGCCACCGCCTTCTACGGCGAGGCCTTCGGCATCGAGATCGAGCCGGCGGAGGGCGCGGACTCCTACTGGGAACTGCGGGTCGGCGGCCGCCCCGTCGGCGGGGTCTCGCTGCTCGCCAACGACCCGCCCGGCACCCCGGCGCACTGGCTGAGCTACTTCGCGGTGGACGACGTGGACTCCTGTGCCGACGTCGTGGTCAAGCGCGGCGGCACCGTCCTCGCCCCGCCCTTCGACATGGTGGCCGGCCGGATGACGGTGGTCGCCGACCCGCAGGGCGCACCATTCGCGATGATCAAGCTCGCCCCGATGTAGTCACCCCGGCCCGGTGCGCCGCCCGTCGGCCCCGTCCATCCGTCCGCCCCGCCCGCCCGGCCTGAACGGGCGGGCGGGGCGCGTCACGGTCCGGGAGCAGGGGAAGGGGCAGGAAGGACGGGAAGGACCGGGGGACGACCGGAATCACCAGGAGAGAACGGAGCGCCGCCGTGGCCGGACGCCACCGCCGCCCGCCGGAGCCGGAGTTCCCGGCCGACGCCGACCACCGGCTCCGGGCCATCGCCGAGCAGCAGCCGCTGGTGGAGGAGGGCGTCGTGCTGCTCCCCGGCTCGGACCACCCGTACCTGTACCGCACCGTGTACCAGCCGGACGGCACGGTGCAGCACTCGCTGCTCAGGATCGACCCGGGGCCGTCGGAGCCGCTGGAGTCGCCGGAGCCGCCGGAGCCGCCGGGCGAGTGAGCGTCCTCCGGGGCCGCTCAGGCGGTGGCGGGGCCGAACCAGCGGGTCAGCGCCGCGTCCAGCGTCGGCTGGTCCGCGCCGAGCCAGGCCACGTAGCCGTCCGGGCGGAGCAGGACTGCGGGGGCGTCGAAGTCCTCGGCGGGATCGGTGACGTGGTCGACGCGGTCGGCCCAGCCGGTCACCGAGAGGGCGCCCCCGGTGGCGTCGAGCAGCAGGGCCCGTCCGCCGTGCATCCGCTCGTACAGGCGGCCGCTCTTCAACCGGACGTTCCGCAGCCGCCGCCCGAGCAGCTCGGGACCCGCACCGAAGTCGTAGCGGACACCGACGCCGAAGACCATCTCGGTCATGTAGCGGTTCACCTCCTCGAAGTCCATCAGCGTGGAGAGCAGTTCCCGCAGCGCGACCGCACCGGGCTCGGAGCCCAGCAGCGTCATCTGGGCGCGGGTGTTGGCCAGTACCCGGGCGCCCACCGGGTGGCGCTCGGCGTGGTAGCTGTCCAGGAGCCCTTCGGGGGCCCGGCCGTGGACGGCCGCGGCGAGCTTCCAGCCGAGGTTGTAGGCGTCCTGGATGCCGAGGTTGAGGCCCTGCCCGCCGGTGGGCGGGTGGATGTGCGCCGCGTCGCCGGCCAGGAAGGCCCGGCCGACCCGGTAGTGCTCCGCCTGCCGGGTCGCGTCGCCGAAGCGGGACAGCCAGCGGGGCGAGTGCGCCCCGAAATCGGTGCCGGCGACGGCGCGCAGCTGCTGCCGGAACTCCTCCAGGGTCGGGCCGTCGGCACGGTCCTCGGCGACGCCCGGGGCGGGCACGATCACCCGGTACAGCCCCTCGGCCCGGGGGACGGCGCCGAACCGCAGCTCGGTCCGGCGGACCCGGGCGACCACCTCCTCGACGGTCGCCGGGTCCTCGGCCAGCGACAGCTCGGCGAGCAGGGTGTCGACCCGGGACGGCTCGCCGGGGAAGGCGACGCCCAGCCGGCGGCGCACCGTGCTGCGGCCGCCGTCGCAGCCGACCAGGTAGCGCGAGCGCAGCCGGGTGCCGTCCGCCAGCTCGACCGTGACCCCGTCCTCGTCCTGGTCGAGCCCGGCCACCTCCTGGCCGCGCCGGACCTCCGCGCCGAGCTCGGCGGCGTACGCGCCGAGCAGCCGCTCGGTGACCGGCTGCTCGACGGACAGGCCGTAGTCGTGGGCGGTGTCCATGGTCTCCGGCCACGGCTTGTGGATGTGGCCGAAGAAGCCGCCGATCCGGAACTTCCGGCCCTCCGCGAGGAACCGGTCCAGCAGCCCGCGCTGGTCCATCATCTCCACGCTGCGCACGTGCAGGCCCTGGCCCCGGGACTCCGGGGTCGGCTCGGCCAGCCGCTCCAGGACGACCACCCGGACGCCCTGCAGCCGCAGTTCGATCGCCAGCATCAGGCCGGTCGGCCCGCCGCCGACCACGATCACGTCGATCATCGGAACATTCCCCCAGTGAGTGTCGAACGAGGCCGACAGTTCGGGACACCGGCCAACGTACGGTGCGAACCGCGCGAATCGCCAGGTTCCGGCCTCGGTCGACGATTGTGCGCCCCGAGGGGGGCCTTGCCGCAAGGCCCCCCTGGCGCGGTACCTTGATAGTGGCGGGGAGGCTCTGACCTCCCCGCCTTCGCTGTTTACGGGGGCCGAACAGACGCCGCCGGGTGGCCGGGGAGCGCGCCCGGGGCGGGCTCAGTCGCCGAGGGCGCGGCGCAGAACGGCGCCGAGGCGGTCGCGATCGACTGAGCGGGACAGTGGCGCGGAGCCACAGCACGGAGCCCCGGCCCGCAGGCGGAAATTCTCGGAATCGGGGACCCCGGGTCCGCCCGGAACGGTGCCGTGTGCGCCGTCGTCGGCGGTGCGACGGCACTCCGGTGGCGGTTCGCGATACCTGGGTCCAACGCCTGCCGACGGGTGCTCAGGCGGCTGGATGCGGCTCTGGTCCACCCGCTCTGACCTGGTGTTCTGCTGGAAATCTCGTAGGCTGGGGGAGTTCTGACGGACACTTTCGGAGGGGACATCGTGAGCACGGAGACCAATGCCTACGTGGGCGCGCGGATCCAGGTGTACGAATGGCCGGAGGCCGTCCGGAAGCGGCCGGGGATGTTCGTCGGATCGACGGGTGAACGGGGCCTGCGGCAGCTGGTGTTCGCAGTCTCCGACCGGGCGGTGAACGACGTCCTCGACGGCCGGGCGAGCCGCGTGGACGTCACCCTCCTGCCCGGGGGTGCGGTGCGGATCGCCGACGACGGGCCGGGTGTCCGCGTCGACGACGCCGGGGGCGCGGACGGGCCCGGTCTGGAGAGCGTGCTGACCCGGCTGGGAGTCGGTGGCCACTACGATGTGGTGCTGGGCAACCCTGATCTGGGGCCTGCCGTCACCAACGCCCTGGCGAGCCGACTCACGGCCGAGGTGCGGCGCGACGGGGTCCGCTGGGTCCAGGAGTACGCGTGCGGGATCGCGCTCGCTCCGCTGGCCCAGGCCGGGCCGGTGGTCGGGAGCGGCACCACCGTCACCTTCCGGCCCGATGCCGAGATCTTCGGGGCGACGGAGTTCTCCTACGAGGCTCTGGCGGAACGCTTCCGCGAACTCGCCTTCCTCAACCGGGGCCTGGACATCTCGCTGACCGACGAGCGGTACCCCGGCGAGCCCCGCGCGGAGCGGTTCCGGTTCCCGGGCGGGGCACGGGACTTCGTCACCTTCCTGGACTCCCTCGACGGGCGGGGTGACGAGCCGATTCGTCCGGAGGTCGTCGGCTTCACGCAGGAGGAGCCGGGGATGGCCGGGAGGATGGAGGTGGCCTGGCGGTGGCACCGCGCACCGGAGCAGCGGGTCCGGAGCTTCGCCAACTGCCGCCCCACGCCTGGCGGCGGCACCCATCAGCTGGGCTTCCTGGACGGGGTGGTGGCGGCGGTCACCGCCTACGCGCGCGAGCGGCGGCTGCTGACCATGCCTTGCGCCGACCTCGGCGCCGACCGGGTTGTCGAGGGCCTGACGGCGGTCGTGTCGGTGACCTTGGAGCGGCCGGAGTTCGAGGGATCCCTCCGTGACCGGCTGGGCAACACGGCCGTGCGGGCCTGCGTGGCACGGGCCGTGGAGGAGCGGCTCGGGCGGTGGCTGGCGGAGCACCCGGCGGAGGCCGCGGCCGTCGTCGAGCGGATCGTCCGGCCGGTCCGCGGGGACTGACGGGCGAGCGGGGCGCGGGGGTCAGGTGGTCGGTAGGAGGTAGCGGAGCTTGTTCCCCTCCGTGGCGGTCAGGCGTCCGCCGTTGGCCTCGATCACGCGGCGGGAGGCCGTGTTGGTCTCGTCGCAGGTCAGCAGCGCGCCGGTGATGCCGAGTTCGGCGGCCACCGGCAGTGCCGCGGCGAGCATCGCGGTCGCGTGGCCCCGTCGGCGGGCGCCGGGGCGGACGTCGTAGCCGATGTGGCCGCCGATGCGCTCCAGGTTCGGGGTGAGGCGGTGGCGGATGGCCAGGCGCCCCAGCAGCTGGTCACCCTCGGCCCACCACAGGGTGGTCATCGGTACCCCCGCGTCCCTGCGCATCCCGGCCTCGGTCCGCTCGGCGAGGACGCGTGCGACGTACGCGGCGAAGGCGTCCGGACCCGGGTCGGTCAGCGCGGCCGGGTCGACATCCTTGACGAACCAGGGGACGGCCTGGCCGGGTTCGGCGTGGAACTCGGCCACCGCGGTCAGGAACGAGGCCTGCAGCCGTACGGTCGGAGTGATCAGTTCGGGCATCGCGCCATGATGCCCGACCGGTCGGGCCGCCGTCACGGCCCGCGCCGCGACCGCCGTCGACGTCGGGGAGGGCGAGGCGGGCGGTGAGGAGGGAGGTGCGTTGGGCCTCGGTGCACCCGGATTCCTCGGCCGAGGCAATGGTCGGGCGACGGGTGCCCGGGTACGGCGCTCACCAGTGGGTGGCCGGCTCGATTCTCGTGATCATGGCTCAGATGCTGGCACCGGCGCCTCGATCGGGCAAGTGCTTGTCCGGCGGAGCCCGTTCGGAGTCCGTTCGGGGCCGATCGGCACCGCGGAACGCCGCTGTTAGCCTGATCGGCATGATCATGAGGAGATCAGAGAAACGGACCGATGACCGTGCGACCTCGGGGCCGCAACGGGCCCTGATCGCGGCCAGTTTCGTCAGCAGGGTGGGCAACGGCCTGTTCAACACCGCGGCCATGCTCTACTTCACGCTCGTGGTGCACCTGCCCGCCGTCCAGGTCGGTGCGGGGCTGACGATCGCGGGCCTGTGCGGGCTGGCCGCGGGCATACCGGCGGGCAACCTGGCCGACCGTCACGGTGCCCGCACCGTCTGGCTGGTGAGCGTGGCACTGCAGGCCGTGACCATGGCGGCCTTCGTCCTGATCGACGGCTGGGCGGCGTTCACGCTCGTCGCCACACTGGACCGGCTGGCCGCCACGGCGAGTAGCGCGGCGGGCGGTGCGCTCGTCGCGCGGGCGGGCGGTGAGCGCCCGGCCGCTTTCCGGGCCAGGCTGCGCACCTACGTCAACCTCGGCGTGGTCGCGGGGACCCTGGGCGCGGCCGTCGCCATCCAGATCGACACCCGTGCCGCCTACACCGCGCTGATCCTCGCCAACGCCGCCAGCTTCGCGGGCGCCGGGCTGATCGGCCTCCTGGGCGTCCCGGACTACCCGCCGCTGCCGCGGCCCGCGGAGCACCGCCGGTGGTCCGTCCTGGCGGACCGGCCGTACGTGTCCTTCGTCGCGCTCTACAGCGCCATGGGCTTCCAGTACCAGACCGTCTCCCTGCTGCTGCCGATCTGGCTGAGCGCCCACACCGACGCGCCGCGCTGGACGGTGGCGGCGGTCTACGCCGTCAACAGCGGTGTCTGCGCGCTGCTCCAGAGCCGGCTCGGGTCCAGGGTGGAGACCCCGCGGCAGGGAGGTCGGGCCTTCCGGCTCGCCGGGCTGCTGTTCCTGGTCAGCTGTCCGCTGATGGCGCTGACCGCCGACGTCCCGGTGTGGGTCGCCCCGGTGCTCGCCGTGCTCGCGGTGGGCATCCACAGCGTCGGCGAGGTGTGGGAGTCCTCAGGCGGCTACGCGCTGGCCTTCGGGCTGGCGCCCGACCACGCCCAGGGGCAGTACCAGGGCCTGTTCGGGATCGGCTTCAACGCGGGCCAGGCGCTCGCCCCGGCGGCCCTGACCGGCGCGGTCCTGGCGCTCGGACAGCCGGGCTGGCTGCTCCTCGGCGTGTTCTTCGCCGCCCTGGGCGTGGCCGGACCACCGGTGGCCGCCTGGGCCGAGCGGAGCCGCCCCGGGGCGCCCGAGGCGCCCGAGGCGGCCCGTCCGCAGACCGGGTCCGCGCCGGTGGAGGCCGACCGTTAGCGTGGGGAGCCGGTCCGGCCGCGCCGTCGCGGCGGCTCCGAGCGCCGGCCCCGTCAGCCCTTGCCGCCCGCCTTGAGCACCTGGGCGGCCGCGACGCCGGCGGCGCTGTTGCCGTGGCCGCCGCCCTCGACCTCGGCCGCGACGGCGAGGTCGTTGCGGTAGGCGATGAACCAGCTGTTGGTGGCCTGGCCCGAGCCGGCCTCGACGGTGCCGGTCTTGGCCCCGATCTGGCCGCCGAGGCCGGACATCGGGGTGCGGGCGGTGCCCTGGGTCGCCGTCCTGGCCATCATCGAGCGCAGCCCCTGGGCGACGTCGGAGGGCAGCTTCCCGGGGGCGGTCACCCGCTTGACGTCCTCGCGGAGCACCGGCTGACGGAACGTTCCGCTCTGCACGGTGGCCGCGACGGAGGCCATCAGCAGCGAGTTCACCTGGATCTGCCCCTGGCCGATGTACGCGGCCGCCGCCTCGTCCTTGTTGCCCGGCACCGGGATGGTGGCGTCGCGGCTCGGGATGCCGATCCGCCACTGGAGGCCGAGGCCGAACTGGTCGCGGGCGACCGAGCCCAGCGTGCCGAGCTGGAGCTTCTCCAGGCCCTTGTCGATGAAGCCGGTGTTGCAGGAGTGGATGAAGTCGTCGCTGAGGCTGTAGTCGAGGTGGTTGCCGGGCTCGTCGTTGTGCCAGGTCCGGGGCGAGTTGGTGGTCTCCTTGCAGGGCGCGGCGGTGTCCGGGGTGACCCCGGCCTCCAGCAGCGCGGCCGCGGTGATCACCTTCATCGTCGAACCGGGCGCCTGTCCGCCGCCGACCGCGCGGTTGAAGCCGCCCTGCGGGGCGTAGGCCATCGCCAGGATGTTGCCGGTGCTCGGCTGGACGGCCACCAGCGAGGCGGGCTTGCCGTTCGCGGACTGCTGCTTCACCGCCTCCTCGGCGACCTGCTGGAGGTCGGCGTCCAGGGTGAGCTTGACCTGCGGGGCGCTCGGCGGGGTCAGCACGAACAGCTCCTCCGCCTCCTGCCCGCCGCCGGAGAGCACCACGGCCTGCCCGGTGACGGCCTTCGCGCCGTCGGGCGGGGCGATCTGGGGCAGCACGGACTGCAGCGACGGGAGCGCGTCCAGCGGCCGCCCCTTGCGGTCGGTGGGCTTGGACACCGGGTTCGGCAGGGCCTTCACGGCGAGGGTCCGGCCCGCGGCCAGCTTGGGGTGGACCACGGTCGGCGCCCAGCGCACCAGCACCCGCCCGTCGGAGGCACGCACCGCGCCGAGGGCGCTCTCGTACTCCCAGGCCTGCGCGGTGCCGTCGAACTCCGCCCGCACCCGGTAGCCGACGGCGGGCTCGCTCGGCGTGCCGGCGGGCGCGGGGCCCGTTCCGGTCAGGGTGAGGGCGCGGGCGGACACGTTGTCGTGGAACGAGGCGAGCGCCATCCGGGCGGCCTCCGGGCGATCGGTGAGCCCGGCCGCGACGGTGAGGTCGCCGCGGCCCCAGGCCGCCAGGAAGTCCTTGGCCACGGCGTCGGCCTGTTCGGCGGTGGGCGGCGCCTGCGGCTCCTTGGCGGTCGTGGAGGCGGCCCCGCCGCCGGTGTCGGTGGAGCCGCCGGACACGGCGCTCAGCACGTTGTAGGCGCCGTAGCCCGCGACGACGACCAGTGCCGTGAACACCCCGCCGACCGCCACCAGCCAGATCCGGCGGGAGCGCCGGCGCTGCGGGGCCTGCGGGTGGCCGTCTGCGTGGACGAGGTGGTCGTCGTACCCGTCTTCTCCGTACGGCTCGTACGACTCGTACGGTTCGTGCTCTTCGTGGTCCCGGTGCATGCTGCTGCGTCCCCCTGGTACGTCCTGTGATTTCCGGTGTTCGTGGGCCCGCCGACGCACCGGCGCGGCCGGCCGGGTGCCCGGGCGGCCGCCCGGCGGGTCGTTCGGGCGCGGACCAGCCTAAGCGTCGTCGATCGGGCGTTCGACGGCGGGGTCTTTGCCAACGCTTGACCTACCCGAGGGGCGGCCGTCGGGTCAGCGGCCCGTGGTGACGACCATCCGGAACCGGGCCCGCCCGCTGCTCATCCTCGCCACGGCGGCGGCGGTCTCCTCCAGCGGGAGCTCCTCGACCCAGGCCCGGACGCCGGTGCGCTCGGCGAAGCGCAGGGTGTCCCGGGTGTCGAGGGCCGCGCCGGAGGAGTGGGCGTAGACCTTGCGGTCCGCGGCGATCAGTTGCAGCGGGCTGATCGCGAGCGGGGCGGGGGACACCCCGACGATGACGAGCTCGCCGCGGCGGCCCAGGCCGTCGACGGTGGCGGACATGGCGTCGGCGTCGGTGACGGTGGCCAGCACGACCTTGACCCCGCCGAGCGCCTGGAGGGCCTCGGCGACGTTCCCGGCGGTGCTGTCCACGTAGTGGTCCGCGCCGAGCCGGTACGCCAGCGGCCCCTTCTCCGCGCCGCGCGCGACGGCGACCGTGCGCAGGCCCATGGCGTGGGCGAACTGGACGCCCAGGTGGCCGAGGCCGCCGAGGCCGAGCACCGCCACGGTGTCGCCCGGGCGGGCGGCGGAGCGGCGGAGGGCGTTGAACACGGTCACGCCGGCGCAGGCCAGCGGCGCGGCCTCGACGGCGGTCAGTCCGTCGGGCACCGCCGCGAGCGCGTCGGCGGGCACGATGACGGAGTCGGCGTAGCCGCCGGGGTAGGCCGCGCCGGGGACCTGGAGGTGGGGGCAGAGGATGGCGTCGCCGTCGCGGCAGGCCTCGCAGTGCCCGCAGCTGCCGCCGAACCAGCCGACCGCGACCCGGTCGCCCACCTGCCAGCCCTCGACGCCCTCGCCGAGGGCGTCGATCCGGCCCGCGATCTCGTGACCGGGGGTGACCGGGAAGGTGGTGCCGGGCAGCTGGCCGGCCGCGATCAGCAGGTCCGAGTGGCAGACGCCGCACGCCTCGACGGTGATCCGGACGGAACCGGCGCCGGGGGTGCGTAGTGGGACCTCGACCAGCTCGGGAGCCCC
This sequence comes from Kitasatospora sp. NPDC059146, assembly GCF_042786665.1. Classification (NCBI taxonomy): domain Bacteria; kingdom Bacillati; phylum Actinomycetota; class Actinomycetes; order Kitasatosporales; family Streptomycetaceae; genus Kitasatospora; species Kitasatospora sp. NPDC059146. The sequence continues at coordinate 43,087 of NZ_JBHZCY010000014.1, forward strand.
GCCCGGGGCGGCGATCCGGACGGCCCGCACGACGCCGTCGGCCGGGGCGGGAGCGGGAGCCGGGGTGGAGGCAGGGGTGGCAGCCATGGCGATCCTTCGGCGGGAGGTCGGCGCGGGGCGGGCCCGCACGCGCTGTCCCCACCAGCTTGCCGCCTGCTCCCGCCGTCCGCTCCCGCGCCGGCTGTCGCCGCCCGCGCCCGCGCTTCCGTTCGTGCCTGCGCCCGCTCCTCCGCCCGCTCCCGAGCGCCCGCCCGGCGCGCGCCCGTCCCGTCCGCGCCGTGGACGCGGACGCTCCGGACTGGTATCCAAACCCTGGCAGCCGGGTCGACGGGCGGCCCGGGCCGGACGGACCACCAGGAGAGCAGGGCGATGCGCAGGATTCTGATCGTCGGCGCCGGACAGGCCGGCCTCCAACTGGCCCTCGGACTGCAGTCCCACGGCTACGACGTCACGCTGCTGACCGACCGTGACGCCCAGGAGGTGCGGGACGGGCGGGTGCTGTCCAGCCAGTGCATGTTCGACTCCGCGCTGCGCCACGAGCGCGCCCTCGGCCTGGACCTGTGGGCCGGTGCGGCGCCCCGGATCGAGGGCATCGGCCTGTCGGTCGGCGGCCCGGACGCGACCAGGGTGATCGACTGGACCGGGCGGCTCGCGGCCCCCGCCCACTCCGTCGACCAGCGGTTGAAGATGTCCACCTGGTTGGAGCTCTACGCCGAGCGCGGCGGCCGGATGGAGGTGCGGCGGGTGAGCGCCGCCGACGTCGAACACCTCGCCGGCTCCTACGACCTGGTGCTGGTCGCCACCGGAAAGGGCGGACTGGCCTCGCTGTTCGAGCGCGACGAGGAGCGCTCCCCGTTCCGGCGTCCGCAGCGCGCGCTCGCCGCGAGCTATGTGTACGGGCTGGCGCCGCGCCCCGACCAGGAGTTCCCGGCGGTGCGCTGCAACCTGGTGCCCGGCGTCGGCGAGTTCTTCGTCGTGCCGGCCCTGACGGCGGCCGGGCCCTGCGACATCCTGCTCTGGGAGGCCCAGCCGGGCGGTCCGGCGGACGCCTTCGACGGGCTCCGCGCGCCTGGTGAACACCTGCGGGTGACGCTGGAGTTGATGAAGGCCTTCACTCCTTGGGAGCACGACCGCGCCCGCTCCGGCGTCGAACTCACCGACGCCGGCGCCACCCTGGCGGGCCGCTTCGCCCCGGTGGTCCGCCGACCGGTCGGCGAACTGCCGGGCGGCGGCGCGGTGCTGGGCGTCGCCGACGTGGTCGTCACCAACGACCCGATCACCGGGCAGGGCGCCAACGCCGCCGCCAAGTGCGCCGCCCGGTACCTGGAGGCGATCCTCGCGCACGGCGACAAGCCCCTCGACCGGGACTTCCAGCAGGCCGCCTTCGACCGCTTCTGGGCGGAGACCGGCCGGGCCGTCACCGACTGGTCGAACGCGATGCTGCGCCCCGCGCCCCCGCACGCCGTCGAACTGTTCGGCGCGGCCGGCCGGTTCCAGGCCGTGGCCGACCGGTTCGCCAACTGCTTCGACCACCCGGAGGACGTCGAGGAGTGGCTGCTCGACCCGGGGAAGGCCGCCGCCTACCTGGCGTCCCCGGCGGTCCGGGGCTGAGCCCCGGCCCCGCCCCGGCGTCGAAGCGGTCACGACAGGGTCAAGCTCTCGCCAAGTACCGCACGGCAACGACCTGATGATGGTGGGTTCGTGTCGGCCCCGGTCCGCCGGGGAACGACGGAGCACGGAACGCGAACAACAGGAGACACGTGGTGGCGGTCGACGGCGGCAACATGGCGCACGCGGTGGTGGAGACGGCGGTGAAGGAGCGCACGCGCCTGCAGACCGGGCGCAGCCGGACCACGGCGCTGGTGCTGCTGGTCCTGCTGGCCGGCCTCGGCCTCTTCCTGGCGCTGGTCGTCGGCAAGGCCGATCCGACCAGCGCCCCGGACTGCGACGGCCAGACCATGACCAGGCAGAACACCTGCCAGATCATCTCCAACCGCGGCGGCGGGGGCACGTTCAGCTACGACGAGATGATCGACCGCCGGGAGTCCGGGAAGGGCGTGTGGCAGGCGGTCGGCTTCATCGGCACCGGCCTGTCCGTGGTCCTGATGGGGGTGGCGATCAGCAAGCTCAACCCCAACCGCCCCTGGGGCAAGCAGGTCGACGCCGCCTGCCCGCGCTGCCACCAGCTGACCCTGCGCGAGAAGCTGACGATGCACACCGTCTCGCGGGGGCGCACCAACTACCGCTACAGCGGCATCGTCACGCTCTGCACACCGGTCTGCGGGTTCACCGCCGTCCGCCAGCGCTGACCGGCGCCGGACCGCGGCTGGGCCCGTCCTAGCGGGAGTGCGAGGCCAGGCTGAGCAGCAGGTGCGCTGACTCCGGGTGCTGGAAGTCGGAGTGGGCGCCGGACGGGTGGAGGCGACGGGCGGCGAGGCTGCCGCGGTAGCGGTGGCCGGCGTCGATGTTGACGATCGGGTGGTCGAGGTCGGTGTGCGGGTACGGGGAGTCGGTGGGCCGCAGCCGGGTGGTGAACTGGGGGACGGGGGCGGCGCCGGTGCCGGAGTGGCCGATGCCCGGGTGTCCCTCGGCGCGCAGGTGCCAGAAGCCGGTGGCGCGGTCCCAGCGGGAGTGGGTGAGCACCAGTGGGCCGCGCAGCGGGGCGCCGGCCCGGCCGGGGCCGAGGAACAGCCGGGGGAAGAGCCGGGTGAAGGCGTCCCGGGGCGCGGCCATCTGGAAGACCAGGGCGCTGTCGACGGTGAACGGGCGGCCCGGGTCGCCGGGCCGGGCGGTCCAGCTGAGCACCGGGGGCCCGGCCGGGCGGTCGGCCGCGTACTGGACGGCCTCGCAGAGGAAGCGGCCGCCGAAGGAGTGCCCGAGGAGGTGGAGGTACTGGCCGTGGCGGTTGGCCAGCACCCGCGGGGCGTCCGGTCGGCCCCGGCCGGTGTCGAGGTAGCCGAGCAGGTGGCCGAGGATGCGCCCGGCCTGGCCCCGGGCGCTCATCGCGTGCGCCCGCTCGCGGATCCGCCGGTAGCCGTGCAGGGTCGGCAGGCTGGAGGAGGGCCAGCGCACCACCACGCACCAGGGGCGGAAGCCGGCGGCCAGCCCGGGGTAGCCGGCGGGTGCGGCGCGGTGCAGGGCGGCCGCCCGCTCGACCAGGGCGGCGGCCGAGCGGTCGGCGGCGGCCGGGCTGGTCTGCCAGCCGTGCACGTAGACGTACAGGTCGGTCGCCCACTCGGGGATCCGCAGGTGGCGGGCCAGGTGGTCGGCGACCCGGGCCTCGGGGACGGGGGTGGTGGTGCCGGGGACGAGCAGTCGGCCGTGCTCGTCCAGGTCGACGGTCGCGGGCCGTACGGTGGCCGTCGAGGCCGGGTGCAGGGGGGCGGTCACGGGTTGAGCTCCAGGATGCTGTCGATGCCGCAGTGCAGGGAGTAGGCGAGCGCCAGCGGGTTGCGGTACTCGCGGGCGAACCACCGCACCAGCTGCTGGGTGATCTCGCCGGCCGTGAACTCGCCGGTCAGGTAGTGGTCGAGGAAGGCGAAGGCGTACTCGGCGGCGAACTCCTGCGGGATCTGGAGCTGCGGCCCGAGCACGCCGTCCGCGCCGAGGTCGACCAACGCCCGCCCCAGGTGGTCGAGTTCGGCGGCCGCGGACTGCCCGGTGTGGCAGGCGTTCAGCAGCACGAACGGCCGGAACACGGCGTCCGGCCGGTCGAGGTGGCGGCGGCGGTGGCGGCGCACCAGGTCGGCGTCGATGTGCCGGTCGTCGGAGAGCCGCACGGCGAGCTGCTCGTACGGGGAGTCGTTGGCGACGAACTGGCCGTGGCACCAGAAGTACATGACGTCCTCGTCCAGCACGGCCGCGGACAGCGCCTCCAACAGCCGGTCCGACTCGGTGCGCACGGTCAGCTGGGAGCGGTCCTCCAACAGCTTGCGGACCTCGGGCGCCCGGCCGATCCCGGTGAGCTGGTCGTCGGTGTTGAGACTGGTGACGGGTTTGGTGCGGGGGGAGGAGGGCGGCTGGATCGGCGGGTAGGCGGCGCCGGTCTGCTCGACCTGGTGGCGGTGGCCGAGGAAGTCGGCCCAGTCGTCCGGCTGGTGGCCCTCGACGGCGAGCATCGGCCAGGGGAGGTGGAGGTCCGAGTCGAAGCTGATCCGCAGTGAGCCGTGCTCGGTGAGGGTGCGGTTCAGGTAGTCGCGGAACTGGACCAGGCTGCGGTCGCCGCCCTCGAACATCTTCTCCAGGAAGTACCGCCCCTCCTCGGCGAGTTCGGCGACCGTGCGTTCGGCGGCCTCGGCGAGCGGGGTGAAGTCGACGGCGGTGGCGAAGGGGTAGGGGTGGTACGGGTCCGGGTTGTAGCCGATCAGCCGGTCGCGCCAGACGGAGCGCAGCCGGGCGGCCTTGGCGAGGAGGGTCGGCGCGGAGACGGCCAGCCGGGCCCGGTGGATCCGGCTCCCGGGGGTGCGCTCGCCGGGGCGGAAGGCGCTGATGTGGAGCTCGTCGCCGTGCCGGCGGAGCGAGACGATCAGGTCCAGCGGGGCCGGGCCCTTGAGCGGGAGGCCGTCGGCGGGGCCGAGCTGCCGGGGCAGCCGGGTGTAGTCGGCCGAGGGGTTCTGGCGGACGGCGACTTGGAGGTCCCGGGGCACGTCGATCTACTCCTGCTCCTGGTCTTCGGGTTCGGCCGGGACGGCGGCCCCGGCCTCGGCGGGGCTCTCGGCGGGGACGTCCAGGACGGCGGAGAGGTCCTGGAGGACGGCGCCGTGGCCCCGGTCGAAGACGGTGATCCGGACGGTGTGCGGGCCGGCCACGGCCGGGGTGAGGGCGAAGCGGGCGGGCGCACCGGCGGGGACGTGGTCGGTGACGGGCGGGTCGAGCACGGCCTCGGGGGACACTGCGGCGACCAGGCGCAGCTCGGGGAGGGCGGCGGGCACGGAGCCGTCGGCGGGTTCGAGGTGGAACTCCAGGTGGGTGGTGACGCCCACGGCGGGGTCCTCGACGAGGGTGAGCCGGGGCCGCCAGGCGGGCCGGGGCGCGGGTGGGTCGACGGCGCGGTGCACCGAGCCGCGGCTACGGCGGGGGAGCAGTTGCGGCGCACCCCGGCCGAGCCCGGCCTGGGCGGGCGCGCCGGGAACGGGTGCGCCGGGGACGGGCGCGCCGGCGACCGCGCCGAGGGGCACCCGCTCGGCGCGGTCGAGCCCGGTCAGTGTGGCACGGGCCTCGGCCGCCAGCGGGTGGCCGGGGTCCATCAGGGCCTCGCGCCCGACGCAGACCGCCGCCAGCAGCTCCCGGGCGGTGTCGCGGCGCCCGTCCGCGGCGAGGGCCGCCGCCAGGCCGACGGCGAGGCTGGGCGTGACCGGCACCGGCCCGGTGCGCAGGGCGCCGAGGCTGACGGCCACGTCGTCGGCGCTCGCGTGCCCGGCCAGGAGGGCGGCGGTCGGCGCGGCGCCCCCGGCCGGGAGCCGGTCGGCGACGATCCGCTCGTACACCCGGACCGCCCCGTCGGCGTCCCCGGCGCGCAGCCGGGCGTGGGCGAGGCCCTGGCGGACCTCCAGGGTGAGCGGGCTGCGCGGGCCCCGGCTCTCGGCGCACGCCTCCGCCAGCTCCTCCAGCCGGACGACGCCCCGCAGTGGGCGCGGGCCGTCGGCGAGCAGGAGCGCCTCGGTCAGACGGGCCGGCACGGTCGCGTCGTCCGGGTCGCCGAGGGCGGCGGTCGCGGTGGCGACCAGGTCGCCGGCCAGCCGGAGTGCGGTTTCGCGCTGCCCGTCCAGGTGGTGGGCGAAGGCGAGGACGCAGCCGGCGTGGACCAGCTCGGGCAGGCCGGGGCCGGTGAGCCGGGTCCACTCGTCCGCCAGTGGGGCGAGTTCGGCCACGGCCGCGGCGCTCTCCCCGGCCAGCAGCAGGGTTCTGGCGAGGTCGCGTCGGAGCTCGCGGACGAGGGAGTGCCCGGGCCCGTGCGCGGCGAGCGCGTGGGCGAGCGCGTCGCGGTAGGCGGCGGTGGCCTCGGGGTGGCGGCCGGCCGCGGCGAGGTTGCGCGCGAGGCTGTCCCGGACGTCGAGCACGTCGGGGTGGTCGGTTCCCAGGATCCGGTCGCAATCGGCGAGCAGGGCCCGGTAGAGCGCGTCGGCGCGGTCGTGCTGCCAGCCGTGCCGCAGGGCGTGGCCCAGGCGGTGGCGGGCGGTGAGCGTGTCGGGGTGGTCCGGGCCGTCGACGCGTTCGTGGTCGGCGAGGAGCGCCCGGACCTCGGCGATCTCCTGGCGGTGGCGTCCGGCGAGGCGGTGGGTGTAGGCGAGTTCGTCCCGCTCCTCCAGGGTGTCCGGGTGGTCCCGGTCCTGGAGACGGCGCCGGGCGGCGACCAGGTCGGTGAGGAGCGCGGTGGCCCGGTCGAGTTCGCCGGTCTTGGCGAGTTCCTGGGCGAGCAGGGATCGGACGGCGAGGGTGTCGGGGTGCTCCGGCCCGAGGACGCGGTCGTGGTCGGCGGCCAGTTGCTCCCGGTCGGTGGCGGCCCGTCGGCGCAGTCCGGCGTACGCGAGGTCGGCGGCGAGGATGCTCCGGGCGGTCAGCACGGCCGGGTGGTCGGGGCCGTGGATCCGGATCCGGTCGAGCAGCAGGGCCTCGCTGAGCCGGATGCTGAGCAGGTGGTCGCCGGCGGTCCGGTGGGCCCAGGCGAGGAGGAGCCGGGCGTCGAGGGTCTCCGGGTGGTCCGGGCCGTCGAGCCGTAGGCGGTCGGCGAGCAGCTGCTCGCACAGCTGCCGGGCCCGGTCGAGGTCGCCGTCCGAGCGGCGCGAGGCCGCCTCCCACCAGCGGGCGTTCAGGGTGTCCGGGTGGTCGGCGCCGAGCACCCGGGCGCGGTCGGCGACCAGGGCGGCGAACAGGTCGCCCGCCCTGCGGTGGTGGCCGGCCTCGCTCTGGGCGAGGGCCTGCCACCAGCGGGCGTCGAGGGTGTCCCGGTAGTCCGGGCCCAGGATCCGGGTGCGGTCGGCGACCAGGGCCGCGAACGACTCCGCGGCGCGGCGGTGGTCGCCGGCCCGGGAGTACGAGCGGGCCAGCTCCCGGCGCAGCTCCAGGGTGTGCGGGTGGTCCGGGCCGTGGACCCGGGTGAGGTCCGCCACCAGCGAGGTGAACTCGGCGATGGCGCTGGGGTGTTCGTCGGATCCCCGCCAGGCCGAGGCCCGCTCGCGCCGGCACCGGACGGTGGTGGGGTGGTCCGGGCCCAGGACCCGGACGAGGTCGGCGGCGAGCGTCTCGAACAGCCGGGCCGCCCGTGGGTGGTCGCCGGCCTCGTGGCAGCTGAGGGCCTGCCCGATGCGGATGTTGAGGGTGTCCGGGTGCTCGGGCCCGAGCACCCGGTCGCAGTCGGCGACCAGCGCCTCGAACAGCGGTACGGCGCTTTGCGGGTCGTTGGCGGTCTGGCAGGCGGACGCGCGGGTGTAACGGGCCAGCAGCGTGTCGGGGTGGTCGGCGCCCTGGACGCGGGTGCGGTGCTCGACCAGGGCGGCGAACAGCCGGTCGGCCCGGCGGTGGGAGCCCGCGTTCTGGTGCGCGGTCGCCAGCCAGTGGCGGGCGGTCAGGGCCTCCGGGTGGTCGGCGCCCTGGAGCCTGGTCCGGTCCCGCACCAGGGACTCGGCCAGCTCGACCGCCCGGCGGTGGTCCCTGGTGTTCAGGTGGAGCGCGAGGCAGCTGACCCGGGCGTCGATGCTGTCCGGGTGCTCCGGCCCGAGGATCCGGACGTGGTCGGCCACCAGGGCCTCGTACACCTCCAGGGCGCGGCGGTGGTCGCCCAGGGACTGGTGGCTGTGGCCCAGCCAGAAGCGGGTGTTCAGGACGTCGGAGTGGTCCGGGCCCTGGATGCGGACGCGGTCGGCCAGCAGCGCCTCGTACTGGGCCAGGGCCTCGCGGTGCCGGCCGAGGTTGCGGTGGGTGGTGGCCAGCCAGAAGCGGGTGTTGAGCACGGCGGGGTGGTCGGGGCCCTGGAGCCTGGTCCGGTCGGCCAGCAGCAGCCGGAACAGGGTCAGCGCCCTGCGGTAGTCGCAGGCGTTGGAGCGGATCGAGGCCTGCCACCACCGGGTGGTGAGCACGTCCGGATGGTCGGGGCCGACGGTCCGTTGCCGGTCGGCGACCAGGCGGTCGCACTCCTCGGCCGCCCGTCGGCGCTGTCCGGCCTCGTCGAGGGAGCGGGCCAGCCGCAGCCGGGCGTCGAAGGTCTCGAAGTGCTCCGCGCCGTGCACCCGTTGCCGGTCGGCGACGAGCCGCTCGCGCAGGGCGAGCGCCGCGCGCGGGTGGCCGGCGGCGTTCAGCGCCCGGGCGAGGCCCGAGCGCTCGTCCAGGGTGTCGGGGTGGTCGGGGCCCTGGATCCTGACCCGGTCGGCCACCAGGCGTTCCAGCTCCTCGACCTCCAGCTCGGGCCGGCCGGCGACCCGCAGCGCGTAGCCGAGGAAGCTGCGCTCCTCCAGGGTGTCCGGGTGGTTCTCGCCCTGGACGCGGGCTCGGTGGCGGACCAGCGCCCGGTGCTGCTCGACCGAGCGGTCGGGCGTGCCCGCCTCCCGGTGGGCGCGGGCGAGGCCGCTGCGCGCGTTCAGGGTGTGCGGGTGGTCCGGGCCGAGCACCCGGGTGTACGCGGGCACCAGGTCCTCGAAGTCGGCCACGGCGACGGCGGCGAGGCCGGACTTGCGGTGCACCGAGGCCAGGCGCTTGCGCGCGAACAGCGTCTGGGGGTGCTCCCGGCCCTGCACCCGGGCGCGGTCCGCGACGAGCGCCTCGTAGCCGGCCGCCGCCGCGAGGTGGTCGCCCGCGTCGGAGTGGGCGGCGGCGAGCCAGCCGCGGCTGTTCAGGGTGTCGGGGTGGTCGGGGCCGAGCAGCCGGGTGCGGTCGGCGACCACCTGCTCGTACCCGGCGATGGCCAGGTCGTAGTGTCCGGCCGCGAGCCGGGCGAAGGCGAGGCCGCTGCGCCGGGTCGACACGATCCGGTGGCCCGGTCCCCGCATCCGCGTCGCGTCCGCCACCAGCTGTTCGTACTCGGCGATCGACTCCCGGTGCCGTCCCGCCATCTGGAGGGCGTACGCGAGGCTCGCCCGGCTGTGCATGGTGTGGGCGTGGTCCGCCCCCAGCACCCGCGCCCGCTCGGCGACGACGGCGCGGAACTCCGCGACGGAGAGTTCGTGCTGACCGGCCCGGCGGTGGCTCTCGGCGAGGCTGTGCCGGTCGGTGAGGGTGGCCGGGTGGTCCGCGCCCTGGAGGCGGGTGCGCCGGGCGACCACGTCCAGGCAGAGTGCGACGGCCCGGGCCGGGTCGCCGGTCTTGGCCTGGAGCCGGCCGAGCCGCCCCTGGGTGGTGAGGGTGTCCGGGTGGTCCGCGCCGAGCATCCGCCGCTGCCCGTCCGCCACCGCCTCGACCAGCCGTACGGCGTACACCCGCTGGGCCCGGTCGGTGAGTTCGGCCGCCGCCAGCTGGTACAGGGCGACGGTGCCGGCCGTCGGCCGGTCGGCCGGGCCGCTGTCGGCCAGTTCCCGGACGTGCGGCAGCAGGGCGCGGCGCAGGCCGGGGCCGCCCGTGGGCCAGAGCCGGGCGGCGGCCGCCGCGAGGTGGTGCTCGGCGCGCTGCCGGAAGGTGCGGTCGCCGTCGGCCCCGCGCAGTACGGCCTGGAGCAGCCGGTGGACGGCGACGGTCTCGCCGAGGGTGATCAGGTGGTAGTCGGCGAGCAGCCGCAGCGCCCGGTCGACCTCCTCGGGCCGGCGGGAGCCGTACGGGGTGAGCACCTCGCGCGGCAGCGCCTCGGGGGCGTACCAGGCGAGGGTGCGCAGCAGCTCGACGGCGAACGGCGCGGTGTGCTGGACGGTGCGCAGCGTGGTCCGCCAGAGCCGGGCCACGGTGGACTCGGCGCCCGGCCCCACCGGGCCGGTGGCGCGCAGGAGTTCGCGGTAGGCGGCGAAGGTGGTGCCGGTCTGCTGGACGTAGGCGCCGGCCTGGGCGAGGGCGATCGGCAGGTGGCCGAGTTCGTCGGCCAGCGCCCGGGCCTCGTCCTGCTCGGCGGCGTCCAGGGTGTCGCCGGTGTAGGCCGTGGCGCACAGCAGCCGGGCGGCCTCGGGGGCGTCGAGGACGTCGACGCGCACCGGCCGGATCCCGGGGTGCCAGCCGCTCGCGCGCCGGCTGGTGACCAACTGGTGGCCGCGGCCGAGGAGTCGGCCGACGTACGGGGTCAGGTGGGCCGGGTCCTCGGCGTTGTCGTAGACGAGCAGCCAGCGGTCGTGGGCGCGCAGCCAGGCGATGGCCCACTCGACCTGCTGGCCGGGCGGGGCGGTGAGCGCCCAGGAGGGGTGGAGGTGGACGGCGAGCCCGGCGAAGGCCTCGGCGAGCTGGCCCTCGGACTCGGCGGTGATCCACCAGATCAGCCGGTAGTCCCCGGCCCGGGCGTAGGCGTGGTGCAGGGCCAGGCTGGTCTTCCCGACGCCGCCGAGGCCGTGCAGGGTGGTGGCCTGGGTGACCAGTCCGCCGCCGTCCGCGTGCCCGAGGGCGTCGGCGACGGCGCGCAACTCGCCCTCCCGGCCGATGAGTCGGCCGGCGGCCCGGGGCGGGAGGTTGGGGGTCGCGGTGGTGGCCCGGACGGTCAGCGCGGCCCGGGCGGCCTCGGGCGGGAGGACGGCGACGTGCGGGTCGCCGCCGCCGGCGAACGGTGAGCCGGGGCGGCGGCGCTGCTCGTAGGGCTCCGGGCCGGGCATGCCGTGCTCGGGACGCCCGTGTGCCGTCATGGACATCAACACTGCGCCGCCCTCGCCCCCGTGCCCTGCTGCTCTGCCCGCCTACCGTAGTGCAGGCCGGACGCGCTGTCAGCGGAACCTGGGCGGGCGGTCCGTCAGTCGGCGAGCCCCAGCGGGTCCGGGGCGGCGGCGAGCAGCTCGGGGCCGTTGTTGCGGACGCTGTTGACGACGGGTGGGACGGCTCGCACCCGCAGCGCGCCGTCGGCGGGGCGGCGCATCAGGTGGTGGAGTTCGGCCGGGTCGGTGCGGTCGGGGGAGAGCCAGGCGGGGACGTCGTCGGGGGCGACGGTGAGCGGCATCCGGTCGTGCACCCGCCCGGCCGAGTCGGTGGCGTCGGTGGTGACGACCGTGGCGGTGGCGAGCCAGGCGAGCGGGTCGTCCTCGGCGCGGGCGGGGTCGCGCCAGAACTCGTACAGGCCGGCCATCAGCATGGTGGCGCCGGTGCTGAGGAAGTACGGCTGCTTGTACTTCTTGCGGTCGGCGGTGGCGGGCACCTCGCGCCACTCGTAGTAGCCGTCGGCGGGGATGACGCAGCGGCGGGCCCGGAAGGCCTTGCGGAAGGCGGGCTTGCTGTCGACGGTCTCCGAGCGGGCGTTGATCATCCGGGCGCCGCCGGACGGGTCCTTGGACCAGGACGGCACGAGGCCCCAGCGCAGCGGGCGGAGCTGGCGCAGCAGCTCACCGGTCTCCCGGTCGACGCGTTCCAGGACGGCCGGGACGGCGTCGGTGGGGGCGACGTTCCAGCTCGGCGCGAGGGTTTCGGCCGGGTCCCACCGGAGCTCTCCGAGCAGTGAGACGAGGTCCTGGGGCGTGGTGGTGGAGACGAAGCGGCCGCACATGCCCCCAGCCTGCCACCCGGCACGGACAACCGGGCGCTCGGCACACGACGGTGGTCGGCCAGGGGGCTCGGTCGGGGGCCGGGCAGGGGCCCGGTGAGGGGTCGGTCGGCGCGCCGGTCAGCGCGCCGGACGGCCGTCGGGGCCGTGCCCCGGGGTGTGGCCGAAGGTGCGGCGGTGGACGTCGATGAACGCGCTGGCGGAGGACCAGCCGCAGCGGTGGGCGACGGCGGTGACCGGCTGCCCCTCGGCGAGCAGCACCAGGGCGTGGTGCAGCCGTAGTTGGGTGCGCCACTGGGGGAAGGTCATGCCGAGGTCGGCGCGGAACAGCCGGGACAGCGTCCGGTCGCTGGCGCCGACGGCCCGGCCGAGTTCGGCGAGGGTGCGGTGGTCGGCGGGGTCGGCGTGCAGCAGCGCGCACAGGGCCCGGAGCAGCGGCGCGGAGGGGGTGGGCAGGTGCAGCGGCTGCTGGGGGGAGGCGCGCAGCTGGTCGAGCAGGACGGCGCGCAGCCGGGAGCGTTCGGGGCCGTCCTGGGCCGGGGCGCGGGTGTAGGCGACGATCAGTTCGCGCAGCAGCGGGCCGACGGCGAGGACGGTGGGCCGGTCGAGGCCGAGCGGGTTCTCGGTGGCGGGCAGGCCGACGAGGTGGAGTTCGAGTTCGCCGTGCGCCTGGTGGGCGTGCACGGAGCCGGCCGGGATCCAGAGCGCGCGGGTGCTCGGGGCGACCCAGGATCCGGCGTCGGTGGTGATGGCGACCACGCCGCGGGCGGCGTAGGCGATCTGGTGGTCGTCGTGGCGGTGGGCGTCGATCCCGGTGCCGGGGGCGAGCAGCTCGGCCCGGGTGGGGGCGACGGGATCGTGGCGGATTTTCGGCATCACCTGGCAGATTATCGGAAGTCCGACAGGAGGTTCCGGTTCCAGCATGTCCGGGTGAGCACTCCAACGAATCCACCGACGCCAACGACGCCAACGACAGCAACGACACCGACGAAGCGGGCGGCCGGACCGACGGGAGGGCTGTCGGGGCGGACCTCGATCACCCTGCTGTCCGTCGGGCACTCCTGCGTGGACGTCTACCAGGGTGCGGTGGCGGCCCTGGTCCCCTTCCTGGTCGCCGAGCGCGGCTACGGCTACGCCGCCGTCTCCGGCGTGGTGCTGGCCGCCTCGCTGCTCTCCTCGGTGGCCCAGCCGCTGTTCGGGGCACTGACCGACCGGTGGCCGCTGCCCTGGCTGCTGCCGGTCAGCACCCTGGTCGGCGGCGCGGGCATCGCGCTCTGCGGACTGGACGACGCGTACGGGCCGACGCTCGCCTGGGTGGCACTCTCCGGCGTCGGGGTGGCCGCGTACCACCCGGAGTCGGCCCGGGTGGCGCGGGCGGTGGCCCGGGGGTCCGGGCACCGGGGGATGGCCTGGTTCTCGCTGGGCGGCAACCTGGGCTTCGCGGCGGCCCCGCTGCTGGTCGCCGGCGTGGTCGGCCTCGGCGGGCTGCGGCTGAGCCCGCTGCTCCTGCTGCCGGCCCTGGCGGGGGCGCTGCTGTGCCTGCCGGTGCTGCGGGAGCTGGCCCGGCAGCGGGCCGCTGGGGCGGGCCCGGTGGAGCGGACCGGCCGCGACGACCGGGCCGCCTTCGTCCGGCTGTCGCTGGCCGTGGTCTGCCGCTCGATCGCTTTCACCGGGCTGAGCACCTTCCTGTCGCTGTACGTCACCCAGCGCCTCGGCGGCGGTTCGGCGGCGGGCACGGCGGCGCTGGTGGTGCTGTACGCGGGCGGCGCGGTGGGCTCGGTGCTGGGCGGGGCACTGGCCGAGCGGTGGGGGCGGGTCGCCGTGTCGCGCTGGTCGTACCTGGTGGCGGCGGTGGCGGTCGCCGGGGTGCTGGTGGTACCCGGCCCCGCGCTGTACGGGTGCGTGGCGCTGACCTCGGCGGGCCTGTACGTGCCGTTCTCGCTCCAGGTCACGCTGGGGCAGGACTACCTGCCCTCGCGGATCGGCACGGCGAGCGGGATCACCCTCGGGCTGACGGTGAGCATCGGCGGGCTGGCCAGCCCGCTGATCGGCGGCCTCGCGGACGCGACCTCGCTGCGGACGGCGCTGGTGCCGCTGGTGGCGATGCCGCTGCTGAGCTGGGCGCTGTTCCGCACCCTGCCGGAGCCCGTCCTGCCGGAGCCCACCGGGCCGGAGGACGGTTCCTGACGGTCGTGCCCTGACGGTCGCGTCCCGGCGGGCGGTGGCCGGGCCGGGCCCGTATCCACGCAGCTGTCGTTCACAGTCACAACGTTCGTAGATGATACGTTCGTAATGGACACGATAGTTCAGCGACGGAAGGGACGACCGACATGAAGGTGCTCGCCCTCGGCGGAGCCGGTGCGATGGGCCGCGTCGCCGCCCGGGTCACTGCTCGGCTCCCCGGCGTCCGGGAACTGGTGATCGCCGACCGCGCCCCGGACGCCGCCCGCCTCACCGCCGCCGGGCTCGCCGACCACGCCTCGGGCGCGGGCGTGACCGTCCGGGCCCGGCGGGTCGACGTCACCGACCGGGCCGAACTGGACACCGCCCTCGACGGGGCGGACGCGGTGCTCAACACCGTCGGGCCGTACTACCGCTTCGGACTCGACGTGCTGCGCGCCGCGATCCGCACCGGGACGGACTACCTCGACATCTGCGACGACTGGGAACCCACCGTCGCCATGCTGGAGTTGGACCAGGAGGCGCGCTCCGCCGGAGTCCGCGCGGTGATCGGCATGGGCGCCAGCCCCGGCGTCAGCAACCTGCTCGCCGTCCGGGCCGCCGCCCTCCTCGACACCCTCACCGACCTCCATACCGCCTGGCCCGTCGACGTCGGCCCCGATTCCGTCACCGGCCCCGATTCGGGCGACACCCCGCTGCTGAGCCGCGACGGCGCCCCGGCGGCCGCCGCCGTGCACTGGATGCAGCAGGTCAGCGGCACCGTCGCCGTCGTACGCGGCGGGCGGCTCACCCGGCGGCCACCGCTCGAACAGGTCGCGCTCGACCTGCCCGGCGGCCACCGGGGTACCGCGTACACCGTCGGACACCCGGAGCCGGTCACCCTGCACCGCACCCTCCGGCCGGGCGGCGACGCGGCCAGCCTGATGGTGGTCAGGGCGGGCACCGCCGCCTACCTGGACGTGCTGCGCCGCGACCTCGACGCGGGGCGGCTCAGCAACGAGACCGCCGCCCTCGCCCTGGACCGGCCCTCGCTGCGCCGCATGCTGCGGGCGGGCGCCCGGACGGTCCGCTTCGGCTCCCCGGGCAGCCTGCCCGGTTTCTTCGCCGCCGCGACCGGGACGGTGGACGGCCGCCGGGCGAGCGCCCTGGCCCGGTTGACCGGCGCGGACGCGCTGCTGGCCGACATGGCCGAGGGCACCGGCGTCCCGGCCGCGCTCGGGCTGGCCCAGCTGCTGGACGGCACGGTGCGCACACCGGGCGTCCACCCGCCGGAGACGGCCGTCGACGCGGAGCGGTTCTTCGCGGACCTGGCGCGGTACCGGCCCGGGGTGGGCGTGGTGGTGCAGCTGGGCGCCTGCGCCTGACGACGAGGTCCCCCGCCCCGGGGGGGTGGGCAGGGGACCCCGGGCCGGCGGATCGGCGGGCCCTGGCAGGCCCCGGTGGGCGCGGCCGCACCCGCCGGGGCAGGGGCTCAGCCGCCGAGCGCGGCGAGCGTGTCGTCGAGGGTCGGCGTGCCCGGGCGGGGGCGGTTGTACGGGAGCCTGCCCAGCGCCGTCCCCAGCGCGCAGCTGTCGGTCAGCGCGGAGAGGACCAGCCCGCCGCCGACCGCGGCGGAGATCCAGCGGGCGCCCGGCCGGGCACGGTCGGCCAGCAGGCCGAGCAGCACGATCGAGCCGGCCACCAAACGGACCTGACGGTCCATCGCCCACACCGGGCGGGCGCCGGCCACCCGGTCGACGGGGCGGCCCGCGTCCGTCCAGGCGTTGGTGCCGCCGGTCACGACGAGAGCGGTGATCCCGGCTTCGTCGAGCCGCGCGCAGGCGTTCAGGGCCCGCTGCCCGGCCGCGCAGACGACGGCGAGCTGGGACCGTGCGGCCGCGCTGCGCAGGGCCGGCAGCGCGTGGTCGAGCCGGTCGAGCGGGATGTTCAGGGCGCCCGGGATGTGTCCGGCGGCGTACTCGCCGGGGGAGCGGACGTCGATGAGGGTGAGCCGGCCGAGGCGCGGCTCCAACTGGTCGACGGTGAGCGGGGTGTTCATGGGGAAGCGGTGTCCTCTCGGGACGGAGGGGCGGGGGGACCGGCACGCCCGGGGGAGGCGGCCGGGGCGGGAGGGCCGGTCACGTCAGCGTGGTGACCAGCATCAGGGCGGCGACGCCGAGCAGGGCGATCGCGAAGGCCCGCTGGAGGGCGCGTCCGCTGAGCTTGTCGGCGAGCCGCTTGCCGTCCCAGGCGCCGAGGATCGCGGCGCCGGTGAAGGGCGCGGCGACGGCCCAGTCGATCGAGCCGGCGGCGCCGAGGCGGGGCAGCAGGGCGGCGAGGGAGTTGGCGGTGATCACCAGCAGGCTGGTGCCGACCGCCTCGGCCATGGTGAAGGCGAGCACCGAGACCAGCGCGGGGACGGCGAGGAAGCCGCCGCCGACGCCGAGCAGTCCGGTGACGGCGCCGAGGCCGGCGCCCGCCGCGGTCGAGCGGCCCGGCCCGGCGGCGGAACGTTCCTGCCGGTCGGTCCTGGCCGGCAGCAGCATCCGCCAGGCGGCCAGTGCGGCCAGCACCGCGAAGGCGCCGGTCAGCAGCGCGCCCGGCAGACGGGCCGAGAGCGCCCCGCCCGCCGCGGCGGCGGGCAGCCCGGCGGCGGCGAACAGCGCACCGGTGCGCCAGCGCACCCGTCCGGCCCGGGCGTGGGCGAGCAGGCCGGTCAGCGAGGTCGCGGCGACGATCACCAGGCTCGCCGTGGTGGCCAGCGCGGGGGAGAAGCCGAGCAGGTAGACCAGGGCGGGCACGGCCAGCATGCTGCCGCCGCCACCGAGGCCGCCGAGGGCCAGCCCGACCACCGCGCCGGCGGCCAGCGCCAGCAGGAGCGTGGTCATATCACGTGCCCCGTAGTGCCGTTGGGCTCGGCGGTCGGCAGGCCGGCCCGGGCGGGCGCGGACCGCGCGGGGGCGCTCGGCCCGGGGGTGGGCAGGCCGGGGGCGGACGGGCCGGCGGTGGGCGGGCCAGGGGTGGGCGGCAGCTGGGGCACGGGCTTCTCCAGTGGTGCGGGCCGGGCCGCGGTGGTCCGGCGGGTCGGGGGTGCCGCGGTCGCACGGTGCCGCCGCCCGGTGCGGGCGGTGGCGGTGGTGCGCGAGGTGGTGCGGGTCTCTCGTCGGCTCGGCCGGGCCCGGGCGATGATGCCCGGGGAGGCGGCGGGCCGGTTCCCCCGTCGACGCCCACCATAGTACCCCCGGGGGTATTATCGAAATCCTTCGGCGATACCCCCGTCCGTATTCGGCCATGGCGGCCGTATGCTGGTAGAAATACCGAGGGGGGTATCTGAGAAACCCGCGCCCGCACCGTGGCGCCCGGCGTCGCCCAGGAGGAAAACCCCATGTACTTCGCCCAGTTCTACCTCGACTGCCTCTCCCAGGCCTCGTACCTGATCGCCGACGAGCGCACCGGCCGCGCCGTCGTCGTCGACCCGCGCCGTGACGTGGAGGAGTACGTCGCCGACGCCGAGGCCCACGGCTTCACCGTCGAGGCCGTCATCAACACCCACTTCCACGCCGACTTCCTGGCCGGCCACCTCGAACTGGCCGCCCGCACCGGCGCCTGGATCGGCTACGGGCAGCGGGCCGAGACCGAGTACCCGATCCGCAAGCTCGGCGACGGCGAGCGGATCGAACTGGGCGACGTCGCCCTGCAGATCATGGAGACCCCCGGCCACACGCCCGAGTCGATCAGCATCCTGGTCTTCGAGCAGCCCGACGACGCCGTCCCGTACGGGGTGCTCACCGGCGACGCGCTGTTCATCGGCGACGTCGGCCGGCCCGACCTGCTCGCCTCGGTCGGCGTCACCGCCGAGGAGCTCGGCGCGATGCTCTACGACAGCGTCCACCGCAAGCTGATGGGCCTGCCCGACGAGACCCTGGTCTTCCCCGCCCACGGCGCCGGCTCGGCCTGCGGCAAGAACCTCTCCACCGAGAAGCGCTCCACCATCGGCACCCAGCGCCGCACCAACTACGCCTGCCGGGCCATGGACCAGGACACCTTCGTCCGCATCGTCACCGCCGGCCAGTCCACCGCCCCCGCCTACTTCGGCCACGACGCCGCCCTCAACCGCCAGGACCACCCCCTGCTCGACCCCGGCACCGCAGCCCGCCCGCTGTGCCCCGAAGGCCTCAAGGAGGCCCGCACCGCCGGCGCCGTCGTCCTCGACGCCCGCAGCCCCCAGGACTTCGCCGCCGGACACCTGCGCGGCGCCGTCAACGTCCCCATCGACGGCCGCTTCGCCGAACAGGCCGGCACCGTCCTCACCCCCGACAGCGACATCGCGATCATCGCCCCCCAGGACCGCGAGAACGAGGTCATCACCCGCCTCGCCCGCATCGGCTTCGACCGCATCGCCGGCTACCTGCGCAACCCCGGCACCGCCCTACCCGCCCTCGCCGACCACCTCACCCCCGCCAGCCGCCTCACCGCCGACCAACTCCGCACCGCCCTCACCACCGACCAGCCCCCCACCGTCCTCGACGTCCGCACCTGCGGCGAACGCGAAACCGGCGCCATCGAAGGCTCCCTCCACATCCCCCTGGCCGAACTCCCCACCCGCCTCGCCGAGATCCCCACCGACCACCCCCTCGTCATCCACTGCGCCAGCGGCCACCGCTCCTCCATCGCCGCCAGCCTCCTGCGCCACCACGGCCACCCCGACGTCTCCGACCTCCTCGGCGGCTACCACGCCTGGCACACCACCACCCGCCCCACCCAGCCCTGAACCCAGCCGCCGCGGAGGGGCCGCCCAGGCTTCTGAGGTCACTTCGTCGGAGGTCACGATGGTGTCGCTCGGGTGCGAGACGGGGAACGTCCATGCTTCGCGCGCTCGGTCACGGTGGCATCTGGAGGGGAGGAGGGAGCGGTGCGACAGAGGACGACGGATCGGTTCCAGGACCCGGCTTGATTCGGGTCGAATCGGGCAGGCGCGATGTCCGGAACATCCAGCCAACCGTGAGAAGGGCCGACTCCCATGCTTCTCCTCGTCCTCGTCCTGCTGCTCGCACTGATCCTGGGCGGCGCCGGCTTCGCGATCCACATTCTGTGGTGGATCGCCCTGGCCGTTCTCGTCGTCTGGGTTCTCGGCTTCGTCTTCACGGGCGGCGGAGCCGCCGGTGGTCGCCGGTGGTACCGATGGTGACCGGCCTCCACGCGTACCCCGATCCGACCGTGAGCGGCTCCGGAAGGTCTGGCCTGGATGCCCTTGGATCGTCGCTCCGCCGTGAACGCCGGGCGTACGAGCCGGACGGTGAGCAGCCGATCGGCGGCTACCTCGCCGTCATGGTCGGCTACCTGGGCTGCGTCGGAGTGCTCACGGCCTCCGCCCGACGGGCGAGACGGCCGCTGCCGACACCTGGCCCGTGGGACGTTCTGCTCACCGCCGGCGCCGTGCACAGGCTGTCCCGGCTGGTGGCGAAGGATCCGGTGACCAGTCCGGTCCGGCTGCCGTTCGCCCGCTTCCGCGGCCAGGCCGGTCCGGCCGAACTGGCGGAGGACGTCCGGGGCACGGGCGTTCGTCGCGCCATCGGCGAGCTGGTCACCTGTCCGTTCTGCGCCGGTCTGTGGATCTCCACGGGTCTCACGGCGGGCCAGGTCCTCGCTCCGGAGGTGACCCGGCTCGTCAGTGCGGGCCTGTCCGCGCTCGCGCTCTCCGACCTGCTGCACTTCGCCCGGGCCGGGCTTCAGGAGGCCGCGTCGCGGTAGATGTCGTGGCCCCTCAGTGACGGGTCGAACGCGAGGCGTCCGCAGCTGGCCGCCGCGATCAACCGGACAGTCACCGTTTGGCTCCGGCGGGGGCGGCAACCCGCAGGGGCATGGCGTATCCGGCGGAACCCGTACCAACCGCTGCGCGGCCCAGGCCCCGGTCAGCTACGTCGACTCGGCCGAGCCCCGGCGGTTCACCCACGGCCCGCTCGCCTCGGACGTCAGAGGCGTCGCGGCTTCGGGCGCGACGGCGCGCGTCGCCAGCACTCGCCCGCAACGGAGATCCCGCGCTGGTCCGGCCGGCCGACCTCTGGTGCCTGGGGTGCGCTCGCGGCGGTCCGGCACCGACACCAGGACGGAGAACACGAGATGAGCACCGATCCCGCAACCCCTCAGAACCCCGACCCCGCGCATTCGCCCCTGGTCACGGAGACCCCGGCTCCAGAACCACCCGCCGAGCCCGAGCACGAGCCGGATTCCCCGCTCGTCACCGAGACTCCCGAACGCCAGCGGTCCGAGGAGCCGGAGCGCGACGAAAAGGACTGCGCGCTGGACGTCGTCCGCGCGGTGGACCCGGACGGCCCGCTCACCACCGATCAGGGGGTGGGTGTCGACGACACCGACAACTCCCTCACCGTCGCCGACCGGGGACCCACCCTGCTGGAGGACTTCCAGCTGCGGGAGAAACTCACCCACTTCGACCACGAGCGCATCCCCGAGCGGGTGGTGCACGCACGCGGCGCGGGAGCGTACGGCTTCTTCGAACCGTACGCGTCGCTGGCAGAGTCCACCTGCGCCGACTTCCTCCAGGAACCCGGCCGCCGCACGCCGGTCTTCGTACGCTTCTCGACGGTGCAGGGCCCGCGCGGGTCCGCCGACACGGTGCGGGACGTCCGCGGCTTCGCCACCAAGTTCTACACCAGGCACGGCAATTACGACCTCGTGGGCAACAACATGCCGGTCTTCTTCATCCAGGACGCGGCCAAGTTCCCCGACTTCGTCCACGCGGTGAAACCCGAGCCGGCGGACGAGATCCCCACCGGCGCCTCCGCCCACGACACCTTCTGGGACTTCTGTTCACTCCAGCCCGAGAGCACCCACATGCTGATGTGGGTGATGTCCGACCGGGCCATTCCCCGCAGCTACCGGATGATGCAGGGCTTCGGCGTGCACACCTTCCGCCTCGTCGACGCCGGGGGCCGGGGCACCTTCGTGAAGTTCCACTGGACGCCGAAGCTCGGCACCTACTCCCAGGTCTGGGACGAGGCCCAGCTCACCGCCGGACGCGATCCCGACTTCCACCGCCGCGACCTGTGGGAGGCGATCGCGGCCGGCGACTTCCCCGAGTACGAACTCGGCGTCCAACTCATTCCGGAGGAGGACGAGTTCGCCTTCCCCTTCGACCTGCTGGACCCGACCAAGCTGGTCCCGGAGGAACTCGTCCCGGTGCGCCCGGTCGGGCGGATGGTCCTGGACCGCAACCCGCAGAACTTCTTCGCCGAGACCGAGCAGGTGGCCTTCCACACCGCCAACATCGTCCCGGGCATCGACTTCACCAACGACCCGCTGCTCCAGGGCCGCAACTTCTCGTACCTGGACACCCAGCTGATCCGCCTGGGCGGCCCCAACTTCACCCAGCTGCCGGTCAACCGCCCGCTTGCCGACGTGCGCACCAACCACCGCGACGGCTACGGCCAGCAGGTCGTCCACGACGGAACCAGCTACACCCCGAACTCCGTGGGCGGCGGCTGCCCCTTCACGATGGGCGGCGGCCGCTTGCCCGAGGGGGTGTTCGAGCACTACCAGGAGCGGATCGACGGCGCGGCCGTGCGCCGCCGCAGTCCCAGCTTCGCCGACCACTACAGCCAGGCCGCTCTGTTCTGGCACAGCATGAGCGACTGGGAACAGCAGCACATCACCGCCGCCTTCGCCTTCGAACTCGGCAAGCTGGGCAGCGACGAGGTCCGCCGCCGCATGGTCGGCAACCTGGTGCACGTGGACGGAGGGCTGGCCGCTGAGGTCGCCCGGCGGATCGGCGAGCCCGAACCCGAGGCCGAGCCCGCAGACAGGGCGACGGCATCGGCCGGTAGCGGTACGGCCGGGCCTCGGACTTCCCCCGCGCTGAGCCTGGAGAACCTGCGCGGTTCCGGCATCCGCACCCGCAAGGTCGCCGTACTGGCGGCTCCGGGCGTGGACGGGGAACAGATCCGTTCCGCCCATGAGCAGTTGGGTGCCCGGGGCGCCGTGGTGGAGACACTGGCCGCGCACGGCGGCCACGTGCTCGCGCACGACGGCGCCCGGGTGCCGGTGGACCGGCCGCTGCCGACCGTCGCCTCGGTCCTGTACGACGCGCTGGTGGTCCCCGACTTCGGCGACCTGGCCCGTCACGTCGATCCGGACGCGGTCCGGTTCCTCGCCGAGACGCTGCGCCACGGCAAGCCCGTCGCGCTGCTGGGATCCGGCGTCGAGCTGTCCCGCATGGCCGGCCTCGACCTTCCGAACGCGACGGCGGGTGTAGCGGTCCGCGGTGCCGACGAGGCAACCGGGCCGGCGTTCTGGGGGGACTTCGCCCGCCTCGTCGAGCAGCATCGTTTCCCACAGCGCTGACTCTGCGCAACCGCGTCCGGTGGTGCCCGCTCGTTCGGGCACCACCGGACGTCGTGGTCGAGGTCGGGACCTCAGGCGGGGGAGATCCTGCCCCGCCAGCCGCCTTCCTCCCGGCCGCGCTGCTCGATGAACTCCTTGAACCGGTGAAGGTCTCCCTTCACCCTGCGGTTCACGACGCCGAACAGGTCGCCGGCCCTCTCCGCCATGCCTTCGGGCTGGAAGTCGATGGCCATGTTGACGCGGGTGTGCCGGTCGTCGAGCCGCTCGAAGGTCACGACGCCCTTCTGTTGCACCTCCCCGTCCATGGTGCGCCAGGCGATCCGCTCGTCGGCCAGCTGGTCGACGATCTCGGTGTCGAACTCACGGCTGACGCCGCCGATGCTCGTGCGCCAGTGGTTGTGCCGGTCGTCCAGCTGGGTCACCGAGTCGACACCCTCCATGAACCGGGGGAACTCCTCGAACTGCGTCCACTGGTTGTAGGCGGTGCGCAGCGGGACGCCGACCTCGACGGACTCCTTGACCATGCTCATCCTGTGCCTCCTCGGGGTCACCGACCGGGTCTCTCCCGGCCGCCCCAGCGCCTGCCCGGCCCGCGCCGTCGTAAGCGCGGATGCCGGGACGAACCGACCGGGACGCGCCGGGGTTGCGTGGGGTGGCCGAGTCCGTGCGTTCCGGAGGCAAGGCGTGGGCGGGGCAACCTGCCGCAGGCGTTCGTGCACGTGATGCTGCTGGAGTGCTCCGGGCGCCTGGCAGGGACCGTCAACCAGCCGGAATCCGCAGCTCGCACCAGACGACCTTTCCCGGGCCCCACCGACGCCAGCCCCAGCGCAGTGCGAGGCGGTCCAGCAGCAACAGGCCGTGGCCGCCCGGTTCACCGGGGCCGCGCGGGCGACGCGGCACCGGCGGACGGGGGCTGGAGTCGCTGACCTCGATCCGTAGGAGGTCGGGGCGGCGGACAAGGAGGAGCCAGCCCGGCTGACCCGTGTGGCGTACGGCGTTGCCCACCAGTTCGGCCACCAGGAGCGCGGCGTCGACTGCCACGACGGGATCGGCCACGTCGGCCAGGAAGGCGACGGTCAGGGCCCGGGCCTCGGCCGAGGCCCCCGCGTGCCGCGACAGCCGCAGTCCTCGAGCCCGTACCCCGCCGTGAGCGCGCGAAGCGGCGGCCAGCGGTGCCCTGGTCATCCGTCAGCACCTCCCGTGCTCCTCCGCCGTGTCGTCCGGGCTCTACCACTCCTCTGTTGTCAGTGTCCGAACAGGTGCCGGATCCGGCCGCCTCGTGCGGGTTCGGCCTCCGGCATCCCGGCGGCCCGACCACCCTGTTCGGCGGCCCGCCGTTCCGGTGTCGGGGTTTCCGCCTCCACCGGCGGGGCGAGCGGCTCGACAGGCCCGATGGGCTGCGCCGGGCGGGCCCGGCGGTACGGTGCCCGGTGGGTGATCGGCCGCGGCCGGCGGCGCGGGGCCCGCCTGGTCAGCCCGATCAGGGCGAGGCCGAGGCAGAAGAGCAGGGCGAGGGCGACGCCGGACAGGAAGACGCCGAGGCTGTTGAGCGTCACGAGGTCGTTGCCCAGCACCGTGACCTGGTACTCGGGTCCACCGGAGAGGTTGTCCGCGATCAGCAGTCCGGCGAATGTGCCGGACGCCGCCGTCAGCAGTAGTCCTAGCAGTAGCAACATGGGAGTCCCTTTCGGTCCCGGTCTCGGCCACCCCCTCACTCGGCCGCGCCTACCCGGACCCGTCCGCTCCTAACGCTGCGCGCACACGCCGCCGCCCGCTCTGTGCGACCTATTCGACCCGGACGGCGATCAGGCAGGTGTCGTCCTGGGTGTCGGCCGAGCTGAGGGCCAGCAGCCGGTCGAGGTAGTGCTCCAGGTCGGGGCCGGGCGGCCCGGCGGCCCGGATCAGCTCGTTCACGGACTCCTCGGCCGGGCGGTCCCGCCGTTCGACCAGGCCGTCGGTGTAGAGCAGCAGTACGTCGTGGGTGCCGAGCCGCACGGTCCGCTCCTCGTAGCGGGCCTCCTGCAGAGCGCCGAGCAGTACCCCGTGGGGCAGTGGCAGGAGTTCCGCTCCCTCGCCACTGAACCGGACCGGCGGCAGATGGCCCGCGCGGGCCCAGCGCAGCTGGCCTGCCGCCGGGTCGAAGAGCACACAGGCGGCTGTGGCGGTCACCTGGCCCGGCTCGCGCAGTGCGACAGCGTTCGCCCACTCCAGCAGTCGGCCCGGCCCGGCACCCGTGACGGCCAGACCGCGCAGCGCGTGCCGCAGGGCGACCATGCCGGTGGCAGCGCCGACGCCGTGGCCGGCCACATCGCCGACCGCGAGCAGTACCCGCTCGTCCGGCAGCGGCAGCACGTCGTACCAGTCCCCGCCCACCCGGTCGCGCTGTGCGGCCGGCCGGTAGCGTACGGTGGCGCGCAGGCCCATCGCGGCGAGCGGAGGCGGTGCGCTGGGCAGGATGGCCTGCTGCAGCCGCAGCGCCAGCTGCTCACCCTCAGAGGCCTGCTTCTCGCTGTCGACGAGGCGCTCCTGGGTGGCGTCGAGCGCGACCTCGGTCCGGTGCTGCGCGGAGACGTCGTGGTAGGCGCCGCGGATTGCGAGGAGCCGGCCGTCGTCGTCGAGCAGCGGCTCGGCGATCACGTGGGCGTAGCGGTGCGTGCCGTCCGGGAGGGCGAGGCGGAAGACCCCTGAGGCGGTGCGGTGTCGTTGTCGGACCGTGTCGACCAGGCGCCGTACGGCGGGTTCGTCGTCCGGGTGGACGAGCCGGGTCAGGTGGCGCAGTGGGACGGGTGCGGCTTCGGGCGGCAGGCCGAAGAGTTCTCGCAGGCCGTCGCTCCAGCGGATCACGCCCTGGCCGGGGAGTTCCTCGAATCCGGCGACGCGGGCCAGCCGTTGTGCCTGGCGCAGTAGTGCGACCTGCTGGTCGTCGTCGGACGGTGAGGTCCCCAGCTGCCATCCGACCACCAGCCGGCCACCGAACGGGGCGATGGCCAGCTGGGTGTCGGCGGGAAGCGCGAGTCGTCCCGTGGTGAAGCCCAGTTTGACGGACTCGCCGGGCAGGGGGATGCCGGTGCGGTGGGCCCGCAGCAGCCGTTCGAAGAGCCCGGTGGCGCAGGCGAGCGGGTAGGTCTCCAGGAGAGAGGCACCCTCCAGCGCCTGCCGGGGGCGGCCCAGCGGGTCGTCGAAGCGGGTGCTGACCCGCACGAGCGTGAAATCAGTGGCCTGCCCGCCCCGGATGACCGGTTCCAGCAGCAGCGCGGGAGAGAGCAGCCCCTCCAGCAGGACGGCGAGTTCGTCGGCCGGTTCGGGCTCCTGTACGGGGCCGAGGAGGGTCGCGCAGAGGTCGGCGAGCCCGACCAGCAGTCGGCGGTGGGACGGACCGAGGGCGGGAGCGGGCCCGGACCACAGCACCTCGAACGCGCCACGGCAGCGGCCCCCGTCCAGCAGCGGCAGCACGGCCCGCGCGTTTGCGGCACCGATCGAAGGAAGTGCTGCGGCCCGGTCGCCGGGCCACAGGGCCGTTCCGCCTTGGACGACATGCTGCGCGGGGGTGTCGACGCGGGGCGGGACCCGGCTCCAGACGGCGGCTTCGTCGGCGGTGAGCCCGGCGTGCGCCGCGAGGGCGAGCGCTCCGCCGGGCAGCCGCTGCCAGAGTGCCACGCCGCGGACGCCGAGCGGGTCCGTCTGTTCCAGGACCGCGTCGGCGGCCCGTTGGAGGTCGGTTTCGGCCGCGAGGGCGGGCGTCAGGTGCGGCGGGGCGGCCAGGCCGCCCTCGGGGGCCTCGGGCGTGGCGTCGTGGATGCGGGCGATGTCGGCGGCCAGGGTCGGGACCGGTACGCCGGCCTCGCGGGCGAGCCGGGCCAGGCGTGCGGAGGCTTCGGCGGGCACGAGCCCGAGTCGTTCGGCCAGCATGCCCGTGGCCACGTCGACGACCGTTCTGCGTCGGGCCTCCTCCCGGGTTCGCGCGGCGGCGTCCTGGAGTCGGCGGACGGTCGCGGCCAAGGCCCGGGCGGTGGTCCTCCCGGGCTCCTCCTCGGCGGTCACGGAAGGTCCGTCCACTGTCGGATCCGGTCGAGCAGGCTGCCGGTGTCGACCGGCTTGGTGACGTGGTCGTCGGCGCCCGCCGCGAGGCTCTTCTCCCGGTCCCCGGGCATGGCCTTCGCCGTGACGGTGACGACCGGCAGGTGGGCGAAGCGTTCGTCGGCACGGATGGCGGCGATGGCGCCGTAGCCGTCCAGCCCGGGCATCATCACGTCCATCAGGACGAGCGCGGTTTCGGGGTGTGCTCGCAGCAGGGCGAGACCGGCGTTGCCGTCCGGGGCGTGCAGCACGTTCAGACCGCCCTGTTCGAGGGCCTCGGCCAAGGCGAAGACGTTGCGGATGTCGTCGTCGACGATCAGGACGGTCCGCCCGGCGACCGCTTCGTCCGCGGTGGCGGATGCCGGTGCGGGGCTCTGCTGTACGGGACGGCGCCCGCCGAGCAGCTGGATCACCCGGTCGTGCAGGTCGTCCAGTCCGTGGACGAGGTCGATGCCTCCGATCGCGTCACCGGGGGGCCGGCGCGTCCGGTCGCCTGCGTAGCCGAGGACGGGAGTACCGTCCGCCAGCTCCTCCAGCAGGGTCGGTGCGAGTTCGCCGGAGCGGGAGATGTCGAGGATGACGCACTGCGGGCCGGGTCCGGACAGGGCCGCCCGCAGCCCCGGTGCGTCTTCGGCGCTGACGACCTTTGCCGCCGCCTCGGTCGCGCCCACGGATTCGACGGCGGTTCGGGTGAGAAGGGTGAGCAGGCCCGGCGGGTCGGGTTCGACCACGAGGATCAGCGGATCGGCGGGGTCGCCGTTCTCCTGCTGCGGCTCGGTGACCGGCAGGTAGAGCGTGAAGCAGCTGCCTCGTCCGGGTGTGGAGGTGACGTCGAGGCTTCCGCCGAGGAGCCGGGCGAGTTCGCGGCTGATGGACAGGCCGAGGCCGGTGCCGCCGAAGCGGCGGCTGGTGGTGCCGTCCTCCTGCTGGAAGGCGCCGAAGATGGTTTCCAGGTGGGCGGTGTCGATGCCGATGCCGGTGTCCTCGACGTGGAAGGCCACCGCGGTTGTCCGGCGGAGCTCGGGCGGCACGTCCGCTCCCTCGGCACGCTCGATCCGGAGCTCGACCCGGCCGGTGTCGGTGAACTTGACGGCGTTGGAGAGCAGGTTGCGCAGTACCTGGCGCAGCCTGGCCTGGTCGGCGACGAGTTCGTCGGGAATGCTGCGGTCCAGGGAGACCTCGAAGTGGAGTCCCTTCTGGTCCGCAAGGGGTTTGAAGGTGGATTCCACGTACTCCAGGAGTTCGCGCACGAGGAAGGGCTCGGGAGTGATCTCCATCTTTCCGGCCTCGACCTTGGAGAGGTCGAGGATGTCGTTGATGAGCTGGAGCAGGTCGGTGCCGGCGGAGTGGATGACGCCCGCGTACTCGACCTGTTTGGCGGTGAGGTTGCCGCCGGTGTTCTGGGCGAGCAGTTGGGCGAGGATGAGCAGGCTGTTGAGCGGGGTGCGCAGTTCGTGGCTCATGTTGGCCAGGAACTCGGACTTGTACGTCGAGGTCAGGCTCAACTGCCGGGCGCGTTCCTCCAGTTCCTGACGGGCCTGCTCGATCTCCAGGTTCTTGGCCTCGATGTCGCCGTTGCGTTGGGCGAGCAGGGCGGCCTGCTCGCCCAGTTCGGTGTTGGAGCGTTGCAGCTCCTCCTGCCCCTTCTGCAACTGCTCGGACCGGGCCCGGAGTTCGGCGGTCAGTCGCTGGGACTCGGCGAGCAGTTCGTCGGTGCGGGCGTTGGCGAGCAGGGTGCCGATGTTGACGCCGCAGGACTCGGTGAACTGCTCCAGGAAGTCGAGGTGGACCGGGGTGAACGGGTGGACGGAGGCGAACTCCAGGACGCCGAGGAGCCGTTCCTCCAAGGTGATGGGCAGGACGACCAGGTACCGGGCGTCCGCCCGCCCGGCTCCGGAACCGATGACGGCGTAGCCGGCCGGCAGGTCGTCGACGGCGATGATCCGCCGACTACGGGCGGCCTGGCCGACCAGGGAGTCCCCGAGCCGCAGGCGCTGTTCCGGGAGGTCCGCGAGGGAGCGGCCGTAGGCACTGATGAGGACGAGCTCGGGGTGGTCCTCGGTCTCCTCGGCGAGGTAGAAGGCGCCGTACTGGGCGCCGACCAGGGCGGTCAGTTCGTCGGTGATCATGTCGGCGACGGCCCGGACGTCACGTCGACCCTGGACGGCGGCGGAGAAACGGGCCAGGTTGGTCTTCAACCAGTCCTGTTCCTGGTTGGCCAGGGTGGTGTCGCGCAGGGACCCGACCATGGCGTTGATGTTGTCCTTGAGGTCGGCGACCTCGCCGGAGGCGTCCACGCTGATCGAGCGGGTGAGGTCGCCGGCTGCGACGGCGCTGGTGACCTCGGCGATGGCGCGGACCTGCCGGGTCAGGTTGCCGGCCAGTTCGTTGACGTTCTCGGTGAGGCGCTTCCAGGTGCCCGAGACGCCTTCGACCTCTGCCTGGCCGCCGAGCCGGCCTTCGCTGCCGACTTCGCGGGCGACCCTGGTGACCTCTGCGGCGAAGGAGCTCAGCTGATCGACCATGGTGTTGACGGTGGTCTTCAACCGCAGGATCTCGCCGCGGGCGTCCACGTCGATCTTGCGGGTCAGGTCGCCCTCGGCGACCGCCGTGGTCACCTGGGCGATGTTGCGCACCTGGCTGGTGAGGTTGTGCGCCATGGAGTTGACGTTGTCGGTGAGGTCCTTCCAGGTGCCGGCGACGTTCGGCACCCGGGCCTGACCGCCGAGGATGCCCTCGGTGCCGACCTCGCGGGCGACCCTGGTCACCTCGTCGGCGAACACCGACAGGGTGTCGACCATGGTGTTGATCGCGCCCGCGAGGGCCGCGACCTCGCCCTTGGCCTCCACGGTGATCTTCTTCGAGAGATCACCGCGCGCGACGGCCGTCGCGACCTCCGACATCGAGCGCACCTGGCCGGTCAGGTTGGAGGCCATCTCGTTCACGTTCTCGGTGAGGTCCCTCCAGGTGCCGGAGACGCCCCGGACGGTGGCCTGCCCGCCCAGGTTGCCGGCGGTGCCGACCTCCCGGGCCACCCTGGTCACCTCGTCGGCGAACGCGGACAGCTGGTCGACCATCGTGTTGATGGTCTCCTTGAGCTCCAGGATCTCCCCGCGGGCATCCACCCGGATCTTCTGCGTGAGGTCGCCCCCGGCGACCGCCGTGGTCACCTCGGCGATCGAGCGGACCTGGGCGGTCAGGTTGTCCGCCATGACGTTCACGGACTCGGTGAGGTCGCGCCACGTCCCGGAGACGTCGCGCACGTCCGCCTGTCCGCCCAGGCGGCCCTCGGTGCCGACCTCCCGGGCGACTCTGGTGACCTCGTCGGCGAAGGCGGACAGCTGGTCGACCATCGTGTTGAGGGTCGTCTTGAGCTCCAGGATCTCCCCGCGGGCGTCCACGTCGATCTTGCGGGTGAGGTCACCCTCGGCGACGGCCGTGGCGACCTGGGCGATGTTGCGGACCTGGGCGGTGAGGTTCCCGGCCATGAAGTTCACCGAGTCGGTCAGGTCGCGCCAGGTCCCCGCGACGCCCTCGACCCGGGCCTGTCCGCCCAGGCGGCCCTCGGTGCCGACCTCGCGGGCGACTCTGGTGACCTCGTCGGCGAAGGCGGACAGCTGGTCGACCATCGTGTTGACGGTGTTCTTGAGTTCCAGGATCTCCCCGCGGGCGTCCACGTCGATCTTCTGAGTGAGGTCACCGCGGGCCACCGCGGTGGTCACCTGGGCGATGTTGCGCACCTGCCCGGTCAGATTGCCCGCCATCGCGTTCACCGAGTCGGTCAGGTCCGACCAGGTGCCCGACGCTCCCGGCACCTGCGCCTGGCCGCCGAGACGCCCCTCGGTACCGACCTCGCGGGCCACCCGGGTCACTTCGGAGGTCACCCGGGCCAGCTGGTCGGCCATGCCGTTGAAGACCTCCGCGATCTCCGACAGCACTCCGGGCTTCCCCGGAGTCAGCCGGATGCGAAAGTCGCCGTCGCGGACGGCCGTCAGCCCGGCCAGGAGCTGGCGGATCGGCTGCTCTCCGCCCGCCGCCAGTTGCTCGTCCATCCGTCCCACCGTCCGGATCGCCCTTCGGCCAGGCGCCGTGCACTGCGCCCCGGCCCGACGGCGGCAGCGCCGTCGCCTGATCCCACTGTGCCACCGGAGGCCGAAGGGTGACAGCCGTGACAGGTATCAGGCCGCAGGGCGCGGGCGAACGCCGACCTTCGGACCGGCCGGGAACTGGCCTCTTCGGCCGGTTCGGCTCCGGTTCGACGGTGGTCAGCCGGCCGTCAGGTGCCTTCCCTCATCAGCCGGGGACGGTGTCGCGGATCGGGAACGCGTGCGTGACGCCGGTGAGTTCGAGCATGCGCCGAATCATCGGCCGGGGGCAGGCCAGCTCGATGCGGCTGCCGTCCGCCGTCGCGCGGGCCCGGGCCCGGAGCAGGAGGTTGAGTCCGGTGGAGTCGCAGAACTCCAGGCCGGCGCAGTCGACCACGATGACGCTGCCGGGCTGGGCCAGCGCCGGGGTGAGGGCAGGCTCCAGGTCGGCGACGGTTTCCAGGTCGAGCTCGCCGTACGGCGCCAGGACGGTTCCTTCGGCCCACGGGTGGACCTGAACGGTGAACCCGTCCTCGTTCGGTGGTTGGCGGGTCATGGTTCCGGGCTCCTTCCGTTGTGGGTGGTGTCCGGAGGGCGGATTCACCCGCTGCGGTACTCGGCGGCTCGGGCGCCGGTGGCCCGCCTCGTCGGCCGGACGGGATGTCGTGCGTCGAGCTGCGGCTCCCGGTCTTCGACTCCCGTGTCGGGCACGTTCCTTGTCAACCGTGTGGCCGCGGTCTCCTCGGCCTGTTCCTCGTCCACCTGTGGTCGAGCAGGCTCTCCTTGGTGTGCTCGCAATGGCGCCCCCGCTCGGGGCTGGACCCTCGCCCCTGCGGATGGCCACCGGGCCCGCTACCCGGCCCAGCGCGTCTGCGCCTGGCCCGGTCCGACGGGGTAACCGGGTTACGGGGCAGAGCCGGACCTGATACGGCGTCCGGATCGGTCCGTCACACCGGCGCGGTTCGTCCGGGACGGCGCGGGCCCCGCCCGGCATCAGGCGTGCATGGTCACGGTCCGGAGGACTCCGGCGTGGTCGGCGCCTGGCCCCGATGGCCGTCCGTTTCCTGCTGGCCGTCGGCAGGTCGGTGCAGCAGGGCGGCGAGGAGTTCGGCGACAGTCGGGCCGGCGTCGGCGGGGTGCCGCAGCTGTTTGGCGGCGATCACGCGGTAGTGGTTGGCGCGGCCGCGGCGTTCGTGGCTGAGGTATCCGGCCTGTTCGAGGTCGCTGATGATGCGTTGGACGGCTCGTTCGGTGAGCAGGCAGCAGGTGGCGATGTCGCGCACCCGGATGCCCGGGTCGCGGGCGATCTGCACGAGGACGCGGGCGTGGTTGGTCAGGAACGTCCACTGCCGGTCGGTCGTCCTGCCGCTGTCCATGCCTCCACGATAGGACCCGTCTTTCACCATTGCCGACGCACGAGAAAGGATTCGTGCATCGTTCGACGTGTCCGGCCCGGGGTGAGCGCACCGCTGTGGCGGCCGACCTGGGGTGCCGGCCGCCACAGCGGGTGACGATGGCCGTCCCGGTGGTCACTCCGGAGCCGGGACGTACCGTGCGCCTGCCCGGGAAGGGCCGCGGTAAACCGCGCGGTCCGTGCGGATCCACCTGTGGTGGCTCCGCCGACGGCCCGCGTTTGGTGCCGCCCTGCCAGGGGACACGCCCGGTTCACACAGGGGGCCGAGGACGAAGGAGCCCTGCGATGTCGAACGATGCGATCGTCCTGCTGCGGGAGGACCACAAGGAGGTCCGCAGTCTGTTCCGCGAATACCGGGGGCTGGCCCAGGACGGCGAAGACCGGGCACGGACCGATGCGGTCCGGCGGATCATCGAGGCGCTGACCGTGCACACCTATCTGGAGGACGAACTGGTCTACCCCCGGATCCGCCAGGAGGTACCCGGGCTCGCCGAGGACATGGACCGGGCCAAGGAGGAACACCACGTCGCCGACGTGCTCTGCGAGGAGCTGAGCCGGATGTCGCCCGGCGACGAGGGCTACGACGCCAAGACCGCCGTCCTGATCGACGCCGTCGAACGGCACATCGAGCAGGAAGAGGCATCGTGGTTCCCGATGGTCCGGGCCGCCCTCGGCCGCAAGGAGCTCCAGGAGATCGGCGAGCGGATGCAGGCCGTACGCGAGACCGCGCCGCGCCGCCCGTCCGCCGGCGGCGTGCTGCACCGCATAGCCGACGCCCTGGAGGGCTGAGCCGCGCACTCCGACGAAGACCTGCTGGACCAGCTCACCGCCGACCACCGGGCCGTCCAGATGGGCGACGACGAAATAGCTGTCGGTCACGTGGAAGTCGATGGGCGGCGGGGCCAGCAGCACCCCGGTCAGGCCGCCGAGTAGGAAGGTCGCCAGGAAGCCCAGGGAGAACAGCATCGGGGTCTCGAAGGACAGCGAGCCGTTCCACATGGTGCCGACCCAGTTCAAGAACTTCACCCCGGTCGGCACGGCGATCAGCAGCGAGGCCAGGGAGATGAACGGCAGCGCCACGATGTAGACCTCGGGATGGCCGAAGAACCCCGCCGAGCATCTCGAACAGCAGCCGGGCCCGTCCGCGGGTGGAGTGCTCCTCCTCCAGGGTCGCGCGGTACGAGGGGCACATCACCCCGCCCCGGTGGGTGCGGCAGTTGCCGATGCCGACGCACCGCAGGACGGCCTGCCCGAAGTCGCCGTCGTCGTCGGGGTACGCGAACTGCGTCGCGCGGTGCGGTTCAGGGCGCCAGCGGGTGCCGAGGCGCAGGTTGTCGTCGACGCGGTACGGGCGGACGACCTTGCCCGGGTTCATCCGGTCGCCCGGGTCGAAGAGGGACTTGAGCTCGCCCATCGCCTCGACCAGCGGCGCGCCGAACATCCGGGGCAGCAGTTCGCCGCGGGCCTGGCCGTCACCGTGTTCCCCGGACAGCGAACCGCCGTAGGAGGCGACCAGGTCGGCCGCGTCGAACAGGAAGGCCCGGAACGCCTCGACCCCGCGGCCCTCGCGCAGTTCGAACGGGATCCGGGTGTGGACGCAGCCCTGCCCGAAGTGTCCGTACAGGGAGGCCTGCTGGTAGCCGTAGCGGTCGAAGAGCCGTTCCAGGTCGCGCAGGTAGTCGCCCAGTTTCTCGGGCGCGACGGCGGAGTCCTCCCAACCCTCCCAGGTCTCGGCGCCGTCCGGGGGCCGGGCGGTCACGCCCAGCCCGGCCTCCCGGGCCCTGAGCATCTCCTGCTCGCGCGGCGGGTCGTCCGAGAGTGCCACGGACGGGTCGTCCTCGGAGCGGCCGAGGGCGCGCAGCAGGTCCCGGGCCTTGCCGTCGGCCTCCGCCTCGGTGTCGCCGGTGAACTGGAGCAGCAGCCAGCTGTCGCCCTCGGGCAGCCGCTCCAGGGAGTCGAGGTAGGCGCGCTCCTCGCGCATGAGCTGGGCCATCCGCCCGTCGACGGCCTCCAGCTGGCTGGGCCGGCTGTGGGCGAGCAGTTCGGGGACGGCGTCGGCCGTCCGGTAGATGTCGTCGAACCCGAGCACCAGCAGGGCTTCGGCGGCCGGCACCGGGACCAGTTCGAGTTCGGCCCGCAGGACGGCCACCAGGGTGCCCTCGCTGCCGACCAGGGCCCTGGCCACGTCGAAGCCGTTCTCCGGCAGCAGTGAGTCCAGGTCGTAGCCGGAGACCCGGCGGGGGATCTTGGGGTAGCCGCGCCGGATGGCGGCCAGGTTGCGGTCGACGAGGTCCTTCATGCCTCGGTAGAGCCGGGCCCGCGGACCGCCGGCGCCCACGATCCGCCGGTACTCCTGGTCGTCGGTGGGGCCGGCCCAGAAGCGGACGCCGTCGTAGGTGAGCACTTCCAGGCGCCGGACGTTGTCGACGGTCTTGCCGTAGGCCTGGGCGGAGGCGCCGCAGCTGTTGTTGCCGATCATCCCGCCCAGCGCGCAGTGCGCGTGGGTGGACGGCTTGGGACCGAACATGAGCCCGTGCGGGGCGAGTTGCCGGTTCAGTTCGTCCAGCACGATGCCGGGCTCCACGACGCAGGTCCGTGCGGGCGGATCCACCGACAGCAGGCGGTTGCAGTACTTCGTCCAGTCGATGACGACGGCGGTGTTGGTGCACTGTCCGCCCAGGCTGGTGCCGCTGCCGCGGGACAGCACCGGCGCGGCGAAGCGCGAGCACACCGCGAGCGCCGTCGCGCCCGCCTCGACCGTCCGGGGCACCACCACGGCGAGCGGCACCTGCCGGTAGTTGGAGCCGTCGGTCGCGTACGCGCCGCGGCTGCCCGGGTCGAAGCGGACCTCGCCGTCCACCTCCTCCCGCAGCGCCCGTTCCAGGGCCGCCAGGTCCACGTCCACCTTCCGCGCGTCGGCCATGGTCAGCTCCGGCCGCCGGGCAGGAACTCCTGGACCTTGGCCTTGACCCCCTGGCGGACGACGGCGGCCCGGTCGCTGTCGCCGTGCAGCACGGCGGAGGCGGCGGCCTTGACCTGGTCCCAGGTCGCGTGCGGCGGGATCGGCGGCACCGCCGGGTCGGTGCGGAAGTCGATGACGAACGGTCGGTCCGCCGCCAGCGCCCGGCTCCAGGCGGGCCCCACGTCCTCGGGCCGCTCGACCCGTACGCCGTCGAGGCCGAACGACCGGGCGACGTCGGCGTAGCGGACGTCGGGCAGATGCTGGGAGGGCTCGAACTGCGGGGCGCCCTGCATGGCGCGCATCTCCCAGGTGACCTGGTTCAGGTCCTGGTTGTTCAGCACCGCCACGACCAGACGCGGATCCGTCCACTCGTGGTAGTACTTGGCGGCGGTGATCAGCTCGGCCAGGCCGTTCATCTGCATGGCGCCGTCGCCGACGACGGCGATGGCCGGCCGATCGGGGTGGGCGAACTTGGCGCCGATCGCGTACGGCACGCCGGGGCCCATCGTGGCCAGCGTGCCGGAGAGCGAGCCGCGCATGCTGCCGCGCATCCGCAGGTGGCGGGCGTACCAGTTGGCGGCCGACCCGGAGTCGGAGGACAGCATGACGTCCTCGGGCAGCAACGCGTCCAGGGTGTGCAGCACGTACTCCGGGTTGACCGGGTCCGCGGTCACCTCGGCTCGGCGCTGCATGACCTCCCACCAGCGCTCGGTGTTCTCCTCGACCGTCTTGCGCCAGGTGCGGTCCTCCTTGCGCTCCAGCAGCGGGAGCAGCCGGCGCAGCGTCTCGGCGGCGTCGCCGACGACGTTCACCTCGAACGGGTAGCGCAGGCCGACCATGGACGGGTCCAGGTCGATCTGCACCGCCCTGGCCTGGTCGAAGGCGGGCAGGAACTGGCTGTAGGGGAAGCTCGATCCGACCACGAGCAGGGTGTCGCAGTCGCGCATCATCTCGTAGGAGGGCCGGGTGCCGAGCAGGCCGATCGAGCCGGTGACGTACGGCAGCGTGTCGGGGAGGACGTCCTTGCCGAGCAGGGCCTTGGCGACGCCGGCACCGAGGAGTTCCGCGACCTGCTCGACCTCGGCGCGGGCCCGGCGCGCGCCCTGGCCTACGAGCACGGCGACCTTCTCGCCCGCGTTCAGGACCTCTGCGGCCCGGGCCAGGTCGTCGTCCCCCGGCACCGGCGCGTAGTGGGGGACCCCGAGACTGGAGGGGACCTGCTTGAAGACGTGGGCGGGCGGCTCGTAGTCGAGTTCCTGCACGTCGGCGGGGACGATCAGCGCGGTCACGGTGCGGCGGGTGGTGGCGATGCGGATCGCCCGGTCCAGGACGTTGGGCAGCTGTGCGGGGACGGTGACCATCTCGCAGAACTCCGAGGCCACGTCCTTGTAGAGCGACAGCAGGTCCACCTCCTGCTGGTAGGAGCCGCCCATGGCGCTGCGGTCGGTCTGCCCCACGATCGCCACCACCGGGACGTGGTCGAGCTTCGCGTCGTACAGCCCGTTGAGCAGGTGGATCGCGCCGGGACCGGAGGTGGCCGCGCACACCCCGGTACGGCCGGAGAACTTGGTGTACCCCACGGCCTGGAAGGCGGCCATCTCCTCGTGACGGGCCTGGATGAACCGCGGCCGGTCCTCGGCCCGGCCCCACGCGGCGAGCAGTCCGTTGATGCCGTCGCCGGGGTAGGCGAAGACGTGCTCGGCCTCCCACTCGCGCAGCCGTCGCAACAGGTAGTCGGCAACCTTCATGATCTTTCCTCCGTGGTCCCCGCAGCTGGTCCCGGCGGCGGTCGTCGGGCGTGGCGGGAGCACCCACCAAGTGCG
Source organism: Kitasatospora sp. NPDC059146 (assembly GCF_042786665.1). Lineage (NCBI taxonomy): Bacteria > Bacillati > Actinomycetota > Actinomycetes > Kitasatosporales > Streptomycetaceae > Kitasatospora > Kitasatospora sp. NPDC059146. The sequence continues at coordinate 79,553 of NZ_JBHZCY010000014.1, forward strand.
GGTAACCGTCAGAAGAGGGACAAAACGTGGCGGCCCGGAGACGTCGGCACAGCTGCCTGCCCCGCGTCCGGGCACACGCTGTTGCGAAACGCGGTTCGGCCCCGGCCGTCCGAACCGGGCGCTGCCCCGGGTCGTCCGGAGCCCGGGGCAGCGGCTGGGGGGCCGGCTACGCACTACCGGCCGGTTTCGTCCTGCTCGCGATCCGGGCCCGCCCCGGACCCCGCTGGGCGGGCCGCGCGGCGGTCGTCGAGCTGTCGAGCGGGTGTGTCAGTGTCCGAGTGCGTCGGCGAGTTCCTCCTTGTTCATCTTCGAGCGGCCGTGGATGTTGCGCTGCTTGGCCTCGTTGTAGAGCTGCTCCTTGGTCGGTCCTTGGGAACCCGAGTGGGACCGCAGGCCGCCGCGCCGGGCGGACGAGATGTCGTGGATCGAGGAGCGGCCGGCCGTCCTGGACTCGCCGTGCCGCGCCCGTTCCTTGTTCACCGTGCGGGCGGCGATCTCCTTGGCCCGCTTCTCGCTCTCCCCCCGGTCCAGGGCGCTCTCCTTGATGTGCTCGTACTGGCGCTCACGCTTCCTGCTCGAACCGGCCGGCATGGTCTCCTCCTTCGTCGGCAAGGACGCCTCGGCGACGGTGTCAGGGCTGGAACAGCACCTTGACCATGCCGTCGTCCTTGTGTTGGAACATCTCGTAGGCGCTGGGGGCCTCACTCAGCGGCAGGTGGTGGGTGGCGAAGTCCTCGACGCCGAGCGGATCGCCGTCGTTGACGAGCGGCAGCAGGTCGTCCATCCAGCGCAGGACGTTCGCCTGGCCCATCCGCAGCTGCAACTGCTTGTCGAACATGGTCAGCAGCGGCAGCGGATCGGTCATGCCGCCGTAGACGCCGGAGAGCGAGACCGTGCCGCCGCGCCGGACCAGGTCCACCGCGAGGTGGAGCGCGTGGAGCCGGTCGAGGCCGACCCGGGCCATCAGCCGGGAGGCCAGGGCGCCCGGCAGCAGGGACGTCATGCGCTGCGCGGCCGTCGCGGCGGGCGAGCCGTGGGCCTCCATGCCCACCGCGTCGATCACGGCGTGCGGGCCCCGGCCGCCGGTGCGCTCCCGGACGGCGTCGACGACCCGGGCGCCGAGCCGGGCCAGGTCGAGCACGTCGACGCCGCGCTCCCGGGCGCGCTCCAGCCGTTCGGGCACCAGGTCCACCCCGATCACGGTGCCTGCGCCGCGGTGGCGCGCGATGCGCGTGCACATGTCCCCGATCGGGCCGAGGCCGAGCACCGCGACGCTGCCGCCGGGCGGGATCGCCGCGTACTCCACGGCCTGCCAGGCGGTGGGCAGCACGTCGGACAGCAGCACGTAGCGGTCGTCCGGCGGCCCGTGCGGGACGACGACGGGCAGCGTGTTGCCGAACGGCACGCGCAGGTACTGCGCCTGGCCGCCGGGCACCTGTCCGTAGAGCTTGGTGTAGCCGAACAGCGCCGCTCCGGTGCCGTACTCGTGCACCTGGGTGGTCTCGCACTGCGAGTGCAGGCCCTGGACGCACATGTAGCAGGTGCCGCAGGAGATGTTGAACGGCACCACCACGCGGTCTCCCGCCGACACCGCGTGGACGGCGGGTCCCACGTCGAGGACGACGCCCATCGCCTCGTGGCCGAGGATGTCGCCCACGTCGAGGAAGGCGCCCAGGACCTCGTAGAGGTGCAGGTCCGATCCGCACAGCCCGGTGGTGGTGACCTCGACCAGGACGTCCGTCGGCTTCTCGATCACCGGGTCGGGGACGGATTCGACGCGGACGTCACGGCGTCCGTGCCATGTCACGGCCTTCATGGCGACTCCCTCAGGACGTGGTCGGCTGGTTGTCGGCCCGTCCGGCCCGGCGTCCGAGCACGGTGAGCCGGTGCACCGGGCCGCCCGGTCGGTGCCGGGCGGCGGCGCGCACGCCCGGCACCCCGTGCTCGGGGGCGCCGCCGGCCGGCGGCAGCAGCCGGGACGCCAGTGCGAGCAGGCGGCCGGTGGTGGCCGGCGCGACGCCGTGGGCGAGCACGCCGGCCTTGGCGAGGGGGGTCAGGACCAGCTCGCGCCGGCCGCCCTCGACGGCGCGGACGATCCGCCGGGCGGCCCGCTCGGCGTCCATCGACACCAGGGGCAGCGACGCGGCGGCGGCGAACCAGGCGTACTCCTGCCCGGCCTGCCCGGCGAACTCGGCGGCGGTGTGCGAACCCGTGCGCATCAGGCCCGGGAGGACCGTGGTGACCCGGATCCCGTGCGGCGAGAGCTCCGCCGCGAGCCCCTCGGACAGGCCGGTGAGCGCGAACTTGGCCGCCACGTACGGCAGCAGGTGCGGCGCCGGGACACGCCCGGCGAGCGAGGAGACCATGACGATCGAGCCCGTGCCACGGGCCCGCATCGACGGGAGCACCGCCTGGACCAGCCGCAGCGGTGCCATCGTCATCAGCTCGTGGGCCCGCCGGAAGTCCTGCTCCTGCATCGCGGAGACCGGGCCGACCTGGATCAGGCCGGCGTTGTTGACCAGCAGGTCCACGTCGGCGCCGAAGCGTTCGCGGACCGCGCGGACCAGTCGGAGCGGCGCCTGCGCGTCCACGAGGTCGCAAGCGGTGGCGGCGACCTCGCCGGGGCGGCCGTTCAGCCGTCGTACGGCCCGCTCCAGCGCGAACTCGTCGCGGCCGCACAGCATCACCCGGCACCCGCGGTCCGCGAGTTCACCCGCGATCAGCAGGCCGAGGCCCCGGGAGGAGCCGGTCACCAGGGCGGTTCGCCCGGTCATGGTGCCGTTGCCACGGTGCATCGGCCGTACCTCCTCGGTCGGTGACGGTTCGATGCTCCGGCGTCTGTCCGACTACCGGCGGCGCAAACCCGTGCGATCCGCGCCCGCCCGGATCCGGGTGCTTCTGGTGAGCCGGGTAGGCACAGCAGGCGGTCAGGCGGGGCGCAGTTCGAGTACGCAGCACTTCGGGCCGCCGCCGCCTTTGAGGAGTTCGGGCATGCGGACCGGGACGGGGACGTACCCCTCGGCATGCAGGCGGCCCGCCAGTCCGCGGGCGGCGGCGGGCAGGACGACGTGGCGGCCGTCGCTGACGGCGTTGAGCCCGAACGCCACCGCGTCCGCCTCGGAGGCGAGGATCGCCCGCGGGTAGAGCACGTGCAGCAGGCGCCTGCTGGCCGGGGCGAACGCGGGCGGGTAGTACATGATCCGGTCGTCGTCGAGGACGGCGAGCGCGGTGTCGAGGTGGTAGAACCGCGGGTCGACCAGGGTCAGCGTGACCACCGGACGGTCCAGCAGCCGGCGGGCCTCGCGGTGTGCCGCCCGACTCGTGCGGAAGCCGGTGGCAGCCAGGATCCGCGGCCCCGCGAGCAGGAAGTCGCCCTCGCCCTCGTTGACCGGCCCCGCCGTGTGGACCGGCCGGTAGCCCGCCGCGACGAACCAGCGTCGGTGCGCGTCGGCCTCCGCTGCGCGCTGGTGGTGCCGAAAGCGGGCGACCAGGACCCGGCCGTCGACCACCGTGGCGCCGTTCGCGGTGAACACCATGTCCGGCAACCCTCGTACGGGGGTGAGGAGTTCGACCCGGTGTCCGAGGTCGAGCAGGACGGCGCGCAGCCCGTTCCACTGCTGGAGCGCGGCAGCCGGCTCGACCGGCCGGGCCGGGTCCATCCACGGGTTGATGGCGTACTCGACGGCGAAGTGGCGTGGTGGGCAGAGCAGGTAGCGGCGGCGCCTGGCCGCCCGAGCAGAGCTGGACGTCTTCATGCGGCGCGCGTGCCCGGTGCGGTGGGCGGGAAACCGGAGGGTGGCGGGAGCCGAGGGCGTCGTTGCTTGCGGCGGGGGACGACGGGCAGCGCGCAGGCGGGCCGTCCGCGTCTGCTCCGGCGGGTCGTCAGGTGATCGGATCGGGCGGGGGAACCGGCGCGGGCTGTGGGTCGGGCTCCGGCCGGGGCGGCGCGGGCGGGACCGGGTCCGGGCCGCCTGGCCCGGGGACCGGCCCGGGCAACGGACCCGGCTGCGGGCCTGGCCCGGGGAGCGGGGTGGGGCTGGGCGGCACCGGATCGTTCGGCGGGGTTCCCATGATCGCTACTCCAGTTCTGCGTCGCCGGTTCGTGCCGACGGCACGCGAGCGGTCCGGGCGGCTGGTCGGACCGCTCGGACCGGTTTCCTTGTCGGGCCTCGTCCGGGGACGGGCTCGACCCGCGTCTGCCCCCGGGGGAGGAGGTCAAACGGCACTGGAGCAGTCGGGACCCGTGCGGAGTGAACGGGGGCCGGCTGGGTACCCGCCGGAGCGTTCCGGCCGGAGCACTCCGGCCGGAGGCACCGACGACAGCCCGGGAGGCGTGGTGGACCAGCGCACCGAACACCCCGAACCGACCCTGGTCCTGAGCCGGGAGGCGGACGACGGGCCTTCGCGGTCCACCGCTTGCACGGCGCGGAACACCGACCGAACCGCGCCGGGCGGGTGAGGGGACCATGACGCTCGACCACCCGGCCGAGCGCGGCCGGGGGCGGTTCGCGCGGCTGGCGGAGCGCGCGTCCAACCTGACCAGTTCCCCGCTGTTCTACGCGCTGTGCGTCCTGCTCGTGGCGGGCTTCGTCGCGGTGCACGCCGCGGGACTCTCGACCTCGTGGCAGCTCCTCGTCGGCGACATGATGTCGGCCGTCACCCTGCTGCTGCTCGCGTTGCTCAAGAACGCCGAACGCCGGGCCGAGCACGCGATCCAGCGCAAGCTCGATGCCATCGCCGCAGCCCTGCTCGCGGAGGAGGGTGGTGATCGGAGCGAGGCCGTGCAGGATCTCAGAGACGCGATCCGCATGGAGGATGAGATCTGACTGGTGCGGGAGGAGGCGGGAAGTGATGGACGGAGATGAGCGGGGCACGGCGTACGGGGTTCGGGGGCCGTTGTCGGCGGCGGTGCTGGGGTTGGTGACGGCGGGGCCGCCGGGGGCGGGGCGGTTGCTGGTGTCGCCGGGGTCGTACGGCGAACCTTGGGGCGAGGACCACCAGTTCGCGCTGCACCTGTGCTACGAGCTCCATGACCGGGGGCTGGACGGGGTCCTGCCGGGCTGGGAGTGGGAGCCGGAACTGCTGCACCTGCGGAGGGAGTTGGAGCGATCGTTCCTCGCCGCGGTGCGCGCCGAGGCGGAGCCCGTCCGGCCGGTGCGGGAAGCCCTCGACCAGCTGTTGGCGGAATCCCCGGACGACACCGGGCCGTCGCACTTCCTGCGTGACGAGGGCAGGCTTCGGCACGTCCGTGAGTACCTGGTGCACCGTTCGGTCTACCACCTCAAGGAGGCCGATCCGCAGCTGTGGATGCTGCCGAGGATCCACGGGCCGGCGCAGGCCGTCCTGATGGCGATCGTCTACGACGAGTACGGTGCCGGCCGTCCCGAACGTGCCCACGCGGGCCTGTACGCCCGGATGATGGCGGCGTTCGGCCTCGAACCGGGCTACGCGCACTACCTGGACCTCGTACCGGCTCCCGCCCTCGCAGTGGTCAACCTGATGACGCTCTTCGGCCTGCACCGGGCGCTGCGCGGCGCCGCCGTCGGGCAGTTCGCCGCCCTGGAGATCACCTCCTCGCCCGGGTCCGCGCGGCTGGCGGCCGCACTGGAGCGGCTGGGCGGCGGGCCGGACGGGACACTGTTCTACCGGGAGCACGTGGAGGCCGACGCCGTCCACGAGCAGCTGGTCCGGCACGGGGTCGTGGAGCAACTGATTCTGAGTGAGCCCGAGTTGGCAGCGGGTATCGCCTTCGGGCTGGCGGCCGCACAGGTCGTCGAGGGCCGGTTCGCCGACCACGTGCTCGGCTGCTGGCGAGCCGGCCGTACGTCGCTGCGCTCAGCCCTTCCCGCCGCGCTTCCCGCTGGTGTCCCCGCTGCTTGAGGTGTCCCTGTTGTTCGAGCGCGGCCTGCGGGGGCGTCGGTGACTGGTGTCGCAGAACGGGTAGCACCGGCTCCGGTGGCACGCGCACAGTGCCACGACCGGTCGCTCGGACACCCGGACCTCTCCGTCCGGCAGGACCACTTCCACCGGTCCCTCGACGAGCAGCGGACCGCCCGGCACCACGACCACCCGGGTTGTCGACCGGTCAGCGTTCCCGGACACCGCGCACCACCACCAGGACTTCGTGCCGCTGGCCCGGGGCGATCAGCCCGAGCCGCTCGAAGCGTGCGGCCCGCGCTGCCATCACCGGCCCGAAGGCCTGTCGGCGACGAGCCGCCACCGTCGTCCGCAGTCCGGCCGTGCCCAGGGACGCCAGGGTGGCCGGCACGTTCGCGAGGGAGGACTGGACGAGGAGCAGGACGCCCCCGCGGGCCAGCCGCCGGGGTGCCTCCCGGCAGATCCGGTCCAGCACGAGCCGTCCGTCCGGTCCCGCGTCCCACGCGAGCCCGGGCCCGGTTCCGGCACCCGTGGGGGCCGCGGTAGCCGCGGCCGGGACGTAGGGCGGATTGGCGGTGATCAGGTCGAAGCTGAGCTCCGCGACCGGGGCCAGCAGGTCGCCCCGGTGCAGCCGGATGCCGCTGCGGTGCAGCTTGGCGTTGAGCCAGGCCGTTGCCACGGCACGGCCGGAGAGGTCCACCGCCGTCACCCGGGCGCCGTCCTCGGCGGCCGCGAGGGCGACCGCTCCCGTCCCGGTGCAGAGGTCGAGCACCCGGCTGCCGCTGCGGAGGCGCTCGCGGTGCAGGCAGGAGACCAGCAACTCGGTGTCGCCCTGGGGTCGGTAGACGCCCGGCGGTCTGATCAGCAGCATGCCGCTCGGCCCCCTTTCGGGGACGTTGGCGCGGGGGATACGGGGATGACCTTCATGACAGGCGGCTTTCCGGGTCCGGGGCGGCGAAACCGTTCTGCCCCGTTCCATGGGGTCGGAGCGATCCGTCGGGCGTGTGCGCGGGGCCGCGCCGGGTAGAAGCGCGTGGCCGGACGCGCGGCGGAGGCGCTCGGGCTGCCTGTACTGCGGTGATCAACTCCAGCCCGCGAAGCCGCCGTGGCGGTGGAGAACCGGGTGTGGCGGTCCCGCCCCGGCTGCGGTGCCGGTCGGCCGACGTCCGTCGGCCGGAGTCCGGAGCCGTACGTACATCCGGAGGTGCCCATGTCCCTGGTGGACGTGGCCGCGCTCGCCCATCTGGTCGCGGAGTACGACGCCCTGTCGGCGCTGCGGTCCGCGGAGGCCGAGCAGAGGCTGCACGACGTCTGCTACACCATCGCGGTGTACACCGGCGAGACGGAACCCGCCCGAGCCGTCGCCCGCGCGAGGGTCCTGATCGGCCTGGACCGTGGGAAACCCGGCCCGGAGGCGGTGACCGACGAGACGACGGCCGCCGGCGAGTCCGGCCCGCTGCTGACCGAACTCGGCGAGCTGGCGGCCCGCGAGAACGGACGGTCCCGGCCGTTCTCCACCCTGCCCGACGTCCTCCAGCTGGCCAGGACCACCGTCCCGGACTGCGTGGGCGCCGCCGTGAGCGCCTGGCACGACGACGGTTCCGTCGACGTCCTGGCAGCGAGCTCCCCACAGCTCCTGGCCCTCGAACGGGCCCAGAGCGAGGCGGGCACCGGGCCGCTGGCGCGGATCCGCCACCAGGGCAGCGGACAGGTGGTCCTCGGACTGGACCCGGGCCGCCCCGGCCGGTTCGCGGACCGGGCCCGGCGCTGCGGGGCGCGGACGGTGGTCGCCGCACACCTGCGCACCCACCCGCACGGGTGCACCGCCCTCAGCGTCTACCTCGGTTCGCCCGCGGAACCCGCGGGCCCCACACCGGGGCTGGTGGCGGTCCTCGCGCTCCACGCCTCAATCGCGCTCGACCGCTCCGCCCTGGCCCGCGCGGTCGCCGACCTGCTCGACCGCCGGCACGCCACCGGCGTGGCGATCGGCGTCACCACGGAGCGGTTCGAGGTGACCCCGCACATCGCCCTGACGCTGCTCGCGAGGGCGGCCCAGCGCCTCGGGACGGACCTCGACACGGTGGTCAGCCGGGTCGCCGTCGAGGGGCGGCCGGTCCCGGTCGGCCGCGAGAACGGCGGTTCGCCGCGCCGGTGACCCTCGATGACTCCGGTGAGAGCCCTTCGGGGCGGCCGGGGGGCCGGTTCGCCCGCCAGTCGCCCCGGCACCTGCCAGGGTGGCCGTGCCACGGGAAGTCGACGCCGGACGGGCCCGCGAGCCGTCCCGGTCACAGCTGGGCGACCAGTGCGACCAGGAGGGCGGCCAGGCCGACGGTCAGCCAGGCGATGTAGTCGCCGAGCAGGCCGGAGTGCAGACGGCGCAGCGGCAGGACGGTGGCCCGGTACAGGACTCCGGAGCCGCGTCGGGGGTCGCGGTTCAGGGCGGCGGTGGCGAAGGCGGCGGCCAGGGCGGCGGAGAGCAGGCCGAGCAGGACCCCGGCGGGAGTCCAGCCCGCCTCGGGGGTGGGCAGGGCGGCGGGTGCGGGGTGGCCGAGAGTGTCGGCCAGGTAGCCGGCGCGGTCGGTGAAGGCCGCGGCCGCCGTCGCGAGGGCCCGGCCGACTCCGGGGACGACGCCGACGGCCAGGCAGGCCGCCAGCAGGCCGGCGGGGACGGCGACCATCGGCACCGGCACCCGTCGGCTCGGGTCGCCGATCTCCGGCTCCTCACCCTCCCCGGTGGTCGCGGCGACCTCGGGGTGCTCCTTCGGCGGGGAGCCGATCCCGCCGAAGACCCGCAGGCCTGCGCGCAGCACCGCGCCGCCGGTGAGGGCCGACACCAGGACGAACACGGCGGGCAGCCAACCACCCCAGCGTCCGGCGGCCTCCTCGGTGACGGCCTTGCCCAGCGCGGTGCCGAACGGCGGGAGCCCGGCGAGGGCCAGTGCGCCGAGGACGAACAGCGCGCCGGGCAGCCGCAGTTCGCGGGCCCGGCCGTGCAGGCCGTGCTCGTCCACCGAGCCGTACCGGTCGAGGAGGACGCCGGTGAGGCCGAACAGGGCGGCCTTGGCACCGGCGTGCCCGGCCACGTAGACGGCCGTCCCGGCGAGGCCGGCCGGGGTGAGCAGCGCCGCGCCGACCAGGAAGAGGCCGACGTGCCCGACCGTGGAGAAGGCGAGCATCCGTTTCAGGTGGCGCTGCTGCCAGCACATCACGCCGCCGACCAGCGCGGTCAGCACCCCGGCGGCGAGCAGGGTGTCCCGGACGGCGGCGTCCGGCAGTCCTCCCGCCCCGGCGAAGACCACCCGGTGGATCCGGGCCACCCCGTAGACGCCGAGTTCGACCATGACGCCGGAGAGCAGCATGCACACCGGGCTGGGCGCCACCGCGTGGGCGTCCGGCAGCCAGAAGTGGAACGGCGCGGTCGCGGCCTTGACCAGCGGGCCGGCGAGGACCAGGACGAAGGCCACGACGACCAGTGCGTCCCGGCCGTGTCCGGCGGCCGCGCGCTCGTCCAGCACGGCGCCGATCCGGGCCATGCCCAGTTCCCCGGTCCGGGCGTAGAGCAGGCCGATGCCGAGCAGCGAGACGTACGCCGCCGCCGAGTTGACGAGCCCGAAGGCGAGGGCGCCCTGCAACGGGCGCGGGTCCTCGATCCGGTAGCCGGTGAGCGCGTAGGCGACGGCGCCCATCAGCTCGAAGAAGACGAAGGCGTCGAAGAGGTCGCCGGTGAGCGCGAAGCCGCACATCCCGGCCTGGAACAGCAGGAGGAGAGCGGGGAACATCCCGCCGTGCTCGCCCGACGGCTCGTCGAAGTACCGCCAGGCGTAGCAGAACACGGCGAGCACGAGCACGGCGGCGAGCAGCGCGAGGCCGCTGCCGAGCCGGTCGGCGACCAGCACGATGCCGACGCCGTGGCCCTGGCTCGGAGTCCAGCCGCCGAGCCAGGAGACGGCGCGGCCGTCCGGGGCGGTACGGCACCACAGCAGGGCCAGGCAGCCGACGTCGACGGCCGAGCAGGCGGTGGCGAGCGCGTCGCGGCCGGGGCGGGGCAGCCACCGTCCGGCGACGGCCAGCAGCGCCGCGCCCAGCAGGGGGACGGCGACGGCCAGCGGTAGGAGGTCGGCGGTGCTCACCGGCGCGTCACCCTCGCAGTCCGGTGAGGTCCTCCGGGTCCACCGTGCCGTGCCGCTTGCGCAGTTGGATCACGAGGGAGAGGAGGAGCGCGGTGACGGTCGCGCCGACGACGACGTCGGTGAGCGCGAGCGCCTGGACCACCGGGTCGACGACCGGCGCGTCGGTCGGCAGGTCGGAGTAGACGGGCGCGGTGGCGCCCCGGCGGTAGCCGACGGCGAGCAGCAGCACGTAGGTCGAGCACTGCGCGACGGCCAGGCAGCCGACCGCCTGCACCAGGTTGCGGCTGGTGACCAGGCCGTACAGGCCGGCGAGCAGGATCCAGGCGGCCACCAAGTAGGGGAAGACGGTCATCGGGGGCTCCTTCGGGGGGTGACCTCCACGGCCTGGTCGAGGAAGTGCGCCAGCAGCACCACGACGGCGGAGCCAACCTCTACGCCGACGGCGGCATTGATGACGGCCACCAGTCCGCTGGAGGAGAGTTCGTTGAAGGTGCCGAGCGGCAGGGTGTTGGCCAGGTAGCCGGCGCCCTGGATTAGGCCGATCAGGCCCAGCGCGGCGTAGGAGCCGGCGGCGATCGCGTCCGTGACGTCGAGGGCGGCCAGCGGGCGGATCCGTTTCAGCACCCGGTAGTCGGCGGCGACGTAGGCCAGGTGCAGGGCGGTGGTGAGCACGACGCCGCCCTGGAAGCCTCCGCCGGGGCTCAACTGGCCGTGGGCGACGAGATATCCGCCGGTCAGCACCGCGACCGGGAGGAGGGTGGCGCCGAACAGCCGGGTGGCGGGCAGCACCCGCTCGGCGGCGGCCCGGCGCTTGTGCTCGTCCCGGGCCAGGCGCAGCAGTATCCCCGCGCCGAGCACCGAGCCGAACAGGATCGACTCCTCGCCGAGGGTGTCGAAGGCGCGCTGGTCGAAGTTGACGGCGGAGACGATGTTGGCGGTCCGGCGGGCCAGACCGGCTGCCACCGCCCTTTCGCCGTAAGGGTGTTGGGTGCCTCCGAAGCCCGGGAGCTGCTCGGCGGCGACGACCAGGGCGGCGGCGAGGACGGCGGCCGCGGTCAGGAAGAGCCGCAGGCGCGTGGTGCGGCTCACTCGGTGCGGTCCGGACGGTCGTCGTCGGTGTGTTCCTTGCGGCTCACCTTGCGGACGGTCAGCAGGATGAGCAGCGGGGTGATCGCACTGCCGACGCCCAGCTGGGACAGTGCGACGTCGGGTGCCTGGAGCACGGTGAACAGCAGGGCGAGGCTCAACCCGAGCAGAGCGAGGACGGCGGCCTGCCGGACGGGGTCGCGGGTGAGCGCGGCGGCGGTCGCGGTGACGGCCGTGAGCAGCAGGGCGATCACGATGAGGGCGTCGGTCACCGTCCGGCCCCCCGGTCCGAGTGCTGCTCGGCACGGAGGGTGGTGCGGCCGATGGCCATGGTGGTCACCGTGCCCCCCGCGGCCAGCAGCGCGCCGATGACCAGGAGTTTCACCGCCGCCCGCCCCGGCCCGGTGTCGATCGCCAGCGCGAGCGCGACGAGTGGGGCGCCGAGGGTGGCGGCGGGGGAGAGCGCGTGCAGCCGCAGGTGCGGGCCGGGCAGCACGACCAGCGCGAGGGCGGACAGCAGAAGGACGGCGGTGCCCGCGCAGAGCAGGACCACGGCGAGGACGTGGCGGCTCATCGGCGCTCCTCCCCGCTGTGCTTCCCGGCGTCCGATCCGGCGAGGAGACGGGTGAACACGAGTGTCCCGGCCGGCGCGAGCACCGCCAGGTCGAGGGCGAGGTCGGTGTAAGAAGGGCGGCCGTAGCCCTGGGCGAGCAGCAGCAGGACGGTGGAGCACACCGCGGCGGCGAGGTTGAGTCCGGCCAGGCGCTCGTGGGGCTCGCCGCGCAGCCCGACCAGCAGGCACGGGCCGAATCCGGCGGCGGCGAGCAGGGCCGCCGCCAGCAGCCAGGCGTTCACCGGCCGCTGCCCGTCAGGGCGGCTTCCAGCGCCGAGGTCCGCCCGCCGAGGCTGTGTACGGTCAGCGCGACGCCGCCGCCCGAGTCGCCGTCATCCCAGCCGCCCTCGTGGGAGACGACGTACGCGCCGGGGGTCGAGGACAGCAGGGCTGCGGCCCAGGCCGGTCCGGTACCGGTGGAGAGGCGGACGGTGCGGAAGCCGGCCTCCTGTCGGCGGGCGGGCGACGTCAGGAGGAGCACCAGTCGGCCGGTGTCGGCCAGCAGGGTCCAGGGGAATGCCAGGGCGGAGCGGGCGAGTCGGGCCGGGCCGCCGGGCGTGGCGCCGGAGGCGCGCCGGACGGCGAGGGCGCCGACCGCACCGAGCAGCGCGACGCCGCCGCCGACCGCGATCTCCAGCGGTGTCACCGAGCTGATGAACACGGTGTTGAGGAGCAGCAACATCCCCCACCAGAGCATGAGTTCGAACATCGATCGCATCGCACCACCCCCATGTGTCGTTGCCGGGCACGCCACGATGGCGAGCGGCCCCAGGTGTACCGTTCGGCCGACGGGAGGATCCCGCGCGCAACGCCGTCGCGTGCGGGATCACCCTGTCGGACCACCCGGTTGCCGCAGTGCGGCAGCGGATCCTGTGATCATCGGCCGGCCCGTCGCCCCCGCTCGGGTGGCGCGGACTCGTGGGCCGGCTCGGTGACTTCGTACTCGGGGCCGTCCTGCGGTCCCTTCTCCTCCTCGTGCTCGGGCGGCGGTCCGCCCTCGCCGGTCATCCGTGACTCGGGCGTCTCGACCGGGGGTACCGACTCGACCGGCACGCGGTCCTTCCCGTCGTTCATCCTGTTCACCTCCTCGAACGTCCCGGCGGCCGTTCTGGCGCGGGCCGTCTCGGCCATGTCGCCTGGCTTTCGGGAGAAGCCCATGGCGTTCGTCGTTTCGCCGGTGGGGGCAAGTCCGTCCCTTGCGGCGCCTGCCCGGGGAACGCGGTTCCATGCGCGGCTACGGGGGGCGTTCGGTCAACGCGGTTTCCGGGGCCATGAGTTCATCTGCCCGGTCACCGCTCGTCACCGCCCCCGGGCCGGGGCACCGACCGCCGCGGCGCCGAGCAGGGCCGCCCCGCCGGCGGCGAGCAGCCCGTGGTGCTGGGAGGCCCACAGCTGGGCACTGCGTTCGCGGGCCTCGGCGTCGAAGCGCCCGTGCGCGCCGTGGTCGGCGGCGTACCGGACGGCGCGGGCGGCGAGCTCGGGCTGGTGAACCGGGGGGACGGGCCGGGCCCGGCCGCGCAGCCGGTTGAGCACCCAGTCGAACTGTGGGGTGTTGACGGCGGGCAGTTGCACCATGGTCACCCGCACCCCCGAGCCGGTGGCGAGCAGTTCGCAGCGCAGCGCCTCGTGCCAGCCCTGGATGGCGTGCTTGGCGCCGCTGTAGGCGGTCTGCAGCGGGATGCCCCGGTAGGCGATGGCCGAGCCGACCTGCACGATCGTGCCGTGGTCGCGCGGCAGCATCCGGCGCAGTGCGGCGCGGGTGGCGTTGACGTACCCGAGGTAGGTGACCTCGGTGACCCGGCTGAACTCCTCGGGGGTGATCTCGGTGAACGGCGCGAACACCGACACGAAGGCGTCGTTGACCCAGACGTCGATCGGGCCGAACTCGGCTTCCGCGTGGGCGGCCGCCCCCTCGCAGGCTTCCGGGTCGGAGACGTCGGCCAGGACGGTGCGTACCGGTGAGCCGGCGGCCAGGGCCTCGGCGGCCGCGGCGTGCAGCCCGGCCGAGCCGCGGGCGACCAGGACGAGGCGGTCGCCGCCGGTGGCGAAGGCGCGGACGCAGGCCCGGCCGACGCCTGCGGTCGCGCCGGTGATGACGACGGTACGGGGTTCGGAGCGCGTACGGATCCTCATGGCGGGCGTCTTGCCGGAGGTGGGGAGCCGAAAGCTCGCGGCCGGGACACCCGGGTTGCGGCGCCAGGGCCGTAGCGGTCACGGCTCATGCCCGGGCGGGTCCTCCGCGCCGGGATCGGCGGGCGGTGGCGCGCAGTGCCCGTCGGTGCGGCGCAGGTGCCGGACCGGCAGCAGGAACCAGCAGAAGGCGAACCAGAGCAGCACGGCTCCGACGATGCCGGCCGCTACCGCGGATCCGGCCGCCACCCGTAGCAGGAGCAGCAGCGCGGAGCCGATGGTGAGCGACAGCAGGATCAGGCCGGTCGCGACCAACCGTGCGGCCGCGTCGACCAGTTGGGGCTTGAGGCGGTGCCCGGCGAAGATCCGGTGGTAGGCGACCGGTGCGGTGAGCGCGCCGGTGGCGAGAGCGCCGAGCACGACGGTGACCACGTACAGCCCCCGCCCGAACCCGTCGAGCTGGGGGAAACGGGCCATGAAGACCACGCTCAGCAGGAAGCCGAACAGCACCTGGGAGCCGGTCTGGGCGACCCGCACCTCCTGGAGCAGGTCGGTCCAGCGCCGGTCGGCCCGTTCGTCGGGGGACTCCCGCCGCCCGGTCCGCGGCGCGTGGGCGCGCCCGGTCCGTCCTGTGTTCGTCGTCGCCATGAGGGGTCGCCTCCGGGAGGGACACGGGGGCGCGCCCTGCGTCGGACCGCAGCCCCGGGTCTCCGTCTCCTGCCGGTCTCCTTTCCGCCCCCGCCCGTCCGTGCGTGTAGCCGCGCCGGGCACGGGCAAACGCGCGCCGTGGGCGAGCAGCAGGCGGTGCCCCCGACCGCACCGTGACCTCCCTGTACACGGAATCGAACCGTCTGCTGGCACGGAGAATCGGACGAATCAGAAAAAGTCAGCTGAAACGTGAATTCCATGTCATATGTGGGGGTAGAACACCTGTTGCAGCGGTCGTAGCCGAATCCGGTGGCCGCGCCGGCACCCACCGGGTGCCACCGGGACCTTCGCTTGAAGAAGCCGGGCACAGGTCCTGGGGGAAGAAGTCCACAGCACGCGAGCGGTCCCGTTCGCGGAGCTGGGCGTTCACCCCGATGCCCAGGAGAAGCAAGTGTCCACCCTTCCGGAGACCGTTCACCGTGCCGTGCGGACGACCGCCGGCCTCCCGTCCGAGCCCTCCCCGTCCGAGCTGCCGCCCCGGTTCACCGAGGCCGAGCTGCGCGCGATGGGCAAGACCGAAGCGCGCGAGCTGAGCGACGCGCTGTTCCAGCGGCTGATCGGCCTGGCCCGCGAGAGCGCTGCGTACAGCTACGTCCGCGGCACGATCATCGAACTGAACATGCCGCTGGTGCGCTTCATCGCGGCCCGCTTCCGGCACCGCGCCGAGGACATGGAGGACATCCTCCAGGTCGGCACGATCGGCCTGATCAAGGCCGTCGACGGCTACGACCCGCAGCGCGGCGTCGAGTTCGTCACCTACGCCATCCCCACCATCGCCGGCGAGATCAAGCGCTTCTTCCGCGACACCTCCTGGCCCGTCCGGGTGCCGCGCAGCATGCAGGAGCTCTATCTGAGCGTCGCCCGCGGCTCCGACCGGCTGGAGCAGGAGCTCGGGCGCCTCCCGAACCCGGTGGAGATCGCCGAGGACCTCCACCTCACCGTGGCGCAGGCCACCGAAGGACTCGTGGCCGGCCGGGTCTACCGCCCCAACTCCCTGGACGCGCTGCGCGAGCAGGACACCGACGACAGCGGCAGCGCGCTGCTCGACCGCCTCGGCGACTGCGACCCCGGCATCGACCTCGCCGACTTCCGCACCGCCGTCCGCCCCCTGCTCGCCCACCTCCCCGAACGCGAGCAGACCGTGCTGAAACTGCGCTTCTGGGACGGCCTGACCCAGTCCGAGATCGCGGCCCGCATCGGCGTCTCCCAGATGCACGTCTCCCGACTGCTCAGCACCACGCTGAACGGGCTGCGCGAACGGCTGGAGGACCATGACGCGCCCGGCTGGTCGGACGAGCCGTTCGAGGACCCGCCGGACGGGAGCGGCCCCGGCTCCGCGGACCGAACCGCGGGCCGGGCATGACCGAGATCGAGCGGACCGGCGTGAGCGTCTACACCGTTCCCACCGACGCCCCCGAGGCCGACGGCACCCTCGCCTGGGCCAGGACGACGCTCGTCCTGGCCGAGGCCGTCAGCGGCCCGTGCACCGGTCTCGGCTGGACCTACGGCGCGCCCGCCACCGCCGCCGTGATCCGCGAGGAACTGGCCCCGTTGCTCACCGGGCGTGACCCGCACGACACCGACGGGGCCCAGGAGGCCATGAGCCGGGCGGTCCGGAACGCGGGCCGCCCGGGGCTGGTCTCCGGGGCGGTATCCGCCCTCGACCTGGCCCTGTGGGACCTGCGCGGCCATCTGCTCGGACTGCCGCTGGCCCGGCTGCTCGGCGGCGCCGCCCGCCCCGTACCGGTGTACGGCAGCGGCGGCTTCACCACCTACTCGGCCGCCCGGCAGGAGCGGCAGCTGCGCGGCTGGAGCGAGGAGCAGGGCATCCCCCGGGTCAAGATCAAGATCGGTGAGTCCTGGGGCACCCAGGAGCGCCGCGACCTGGAGCGGGTGCGTGCTGCCCGCGCCGCCGTCGGCGACCGCACCGAGCTCTATGCCGACGCCAACGGGGGCTACCGGCGCAAGCAGGCCGTGCGGATCGGTCACGCCCTCGCCGACGAAGGCGTCACCTGGTTCGAGGAGCCCGTCTCCTCCGACGACCTCACCGGTCTGGGCCGCGTCCGCGACGCCGTCACCCCCGACGTCACCGCCGGCGAGTACGGCTACGACCTCCCGTACTTCGCCCGCATGGTCCCCGCCGTCGACTGCCTCCAGGCCCGGGTGGGCCAGGGCTTCGCGGCACTCGACGATCCCGCCGGTGGTGGTCCAACGGCTGCGCCAGACCAGGCCGCCGGGCTCGTAGTAGCCGCCCCACACGAAGGGTTCGGCGGGGGTGACGCCGTACCAACCGGGCCCGCCGATGAGGGCGGCGAAGACGGCGTCGTCGTCCCAGGCGGGGGCGCACATCCACACGAGGTCGCCGCGCGGCCTGAGGAGGGCGCCTCGGTGGCTGTCGGCGAGCAGGGCGTAGTCCCGCAGGGCGTGCGGCGCGGGGGTGTCGGGGGCGGATGTGCTCAACGGCTCGCCTCCTGGAGCGAGTTGGCGGGAGTGCCCGGTCAGGGGAGCCGCGGCAGCACCTGCTCGCGGTAGAAGTCGAAGAACCCCTCCTGTTCCTGGCCGATCTGGCCGACGTACACCTCGTCGAAGCCGGCCTCGACGTGGCCTCGCAGCCGGTCGGTGTGCTCCTGCGGGTTGTCGCCGCAGGTCACGGCTTCGGCGACCATCTCCTCGGTGACCAGCTCGGTGGCCTGCTCGAAGTGGCGCGGCGTGGGCAGGACCTGGGCCAGCTCGCCGGGGAGCAACTCGCTGGGCCAGAGCCGGTGGACGGTCTCGACCGCACGCTCGCGGTCCTGCGACCAGCACACCTTGACGCCGCCGAGGACGGGGCCGTCGCCACCTGCCGCCCGGTAGCGGCCGATCAGTTCGGCGTCCGGGGCCATGGTGACCAGCCCGTCCGCGAACCCGGCTGCCGTCTCGGCCGCCTTGGGGCCGAACGCGGAGGCGTACACGGGCAGTTCGCCGTTCTCCGGCGCGGTGTAGAGCTTGGCGTTCTCGACGGTGTAGTGGGTGCCGCGGTGATTGACGACCTCGCCGGTGAAGAGCTCTCGCATCACGGCGACGGCCTCCTCCAGCATCTCCGCGCGCACGCCGAACGGCGGCCAGCGGTCGCCCAGGACGTGTTCGTTGAGCGCCTCGCCAGTGCCGACACCCAGCCGCAGGCCGCCCGCCAGCTGCACGTCCGCCGTCGCCGCCGCCTGCGCGACGACGGCCGGGTGGAGCCGGACGGTGGGGCAGGTGACCAGCGTCGTCACCGGCAGCCGGGTCACCTGCGAGAGCGCGCCGATCACGCCCCAGACGAACGGGCTGCTGCCCTGGGCGTCGTTCCACGGGTGGTAGTGGTCGGAGACGGCGAGCCGGGTGAAACCGGCTTCCTCGGCCATCCGGGCCTGTTCGACCAGTTGGGCGGGGGTGAACTCCTCGCAGGACAGGAAGTAGCCGAACGCGGTCATGGCAGCCTCCGTTCGTGGCGGGCTCGGGCTCCTCGTCGGAGCGGCTAACCCGGTCCGGCACGCCGAAACCTCCGGGGCGTCGGGCGGCCCGGGCAGCGGGTCGCCGGACGGGCCCGGCGGGCCGAGCCTGGAGGTGGCCCCGGAGCGGGTGCGGACCGGCTGCCAGTGGGTAGGCGCGACCGTGATCGGAGGTGCGACATGCCGACGTGTGACGAGGAGACGTTGGGCCGGGTCCTGGCGCGGGCGCTGGCCCGGTCCCGGGCGAGCGGGCCGGGGGAGCTGCCGGGTGTGGTGGAGGAGGCGGTCCGCGGGCTGGGCGGCACCGGGGCGCGGGTGTTCCTGGCCGACGTCCAGCAACGGCAGCTCGCACCGCTGCCCGAACCGTCGGGCCCGGACCCGGGCGAGCGCCTCGACATCGAGTCCACGCTCGCGGGGCGCGCCTACCGGCTGCGCTGCACCCAGTTCTCCGCCGGTCCGTCGCCCGTCGCCTGGTTCCCGCTGGTCGACGGGATCGAGCGGATCGGCGTCCTGCGGGTCGCGCTCCCACAGCCGGAACCGGACGTGCTCGTCCGCTGGGAGTCGCTGGCGGCCCTGGTGGCGCTGCTCGTGGTCTCCAAGGGCGCGTTCAGCGACATGATCGTCCGAACGACGCGCGACCGCCCGATGAGCCTCCAGGCCGAACTCCTCTGGGCCTTCCTGCCGCCGCGCACCATCGGCACCCGCGACGTCACCTCCAGCGCGGTCCTCGAACCCGCCTACGAGGTCGGCGGGGACGCCTTCGACCACTCGGTCGCGGCCGGGCGGCTCCACCTGTCCGTGTTCGACGCGATGGGGCACGACCTCGCCTCCGGCGGCGCCAGTTCGGTGGCCCTGGCCGCCTGCCGCAGCACCCGCCGGGCCGGCGGAGGCCTCGCGGAGATCGCGCAGGCCATCGACCGCACGCTCTGCCGCTGGATCCCGGACCGGCTGCTGACCGCCGTCGTCGCCGACCTGGACGCGGCCACCGGTGAGCTCACCTGGGTCAACTGCGGTCACCCGACGCCGCTGCTGATCCGCGGCCGGCACGTGGTCGCCGACGCCCTGCGGCGGCGCGCCGAACTCCCGCTCGGACTCGGCTTCCAGGAGCGCGAACAGCCGGCCGTCCACCACCTCAGGCTCCAGCCCGGCGACCGGCTCCTGGTCCACACCGACGGAGTGACCGACGCCCGCTCGGTTACCGGTGAGACCTTCGGTGAGGAGCGCCTGACCGACACCGTCGTCCGGCACATGGCCAGCGGCGAACCGGCCCCCGAGGCGTTGCGCCACCTGATCCACGCGCTGCTCGCCCACCAGGACCACCGGCTGCGCGACGACGCCACGATCGCCCTCGTCGAGTGGCACCCCGACGGGCGGGGCGAGTGAGACCCTTCCGGATCATCCGGAGGGCTCACCTCGTCCGGCGGGCTCACCGCCACGACCTTCCGCACCGGGGGCGTCGTTCTGTTCCGAGGCGTGGTCGGTGAACTCCACGTCGACCCGTTGTTCGGGGCGCCGCTCCTCCTGCCGGGCGATCGCGCCGAGCACCTGTTCGTCGGCGTCGGTGAGCGGCGGCTGGAGCAGGCTGCGCGGCCACAGTCGGCGGGCCAGGACGACATTCGTCTCGGCGGCGTACACGGTGATCTGCGCGGCCAGGTAGAGCCAGGACAGCAGGCCGATCACGGTGGCGAAGAAGCCGTACACCTGGCCGGCGTGGCGCAGCTCGTGCACGACGAGCAGGGAGCCGAAGGCCTGGAGGACGGTGAACAGCGGGCCCGCGATCGCGCAGCCGGGCCGGAGCGCGCGGGTCGGGATCCCGCGCGGGGTGAGCACCCGGAAGCAGACCAGGCACAGGGCGGCGTTCAGCAGCGCGGAGACGAGCAGTCCGCCCACCCGGGCGGCGGGCCCGCCGAGCGAGGAGGCGACGACCGAGGCGGCCCCCGTGCCGAGTACCAGGCCGGCGCCGAGCACCACCAGGAGCAGCAGGCTGCGGGCCAGCCGCGGCCAGTAGCCGGGGCGGCGCACCCCCGGGACGTTCCAGATCTCGGCCATCGCGTGCTGGAGCACCTGGGCGACGCCCAGCGCGCCGTAGAGCAGGAACAGCATGCCGACGGCGAGGGCGAAGCCGCTGCCCCGCAGCGAGTGGACGTTCTGGCGGAGCTGGTCCCCGATGATCGGGAAGTCGGCGAGCGCGGAGTCGAGGACGGACCTCTGCGCGCCGGGGTTGCCGTGCAGGACGAAGCCCAGGACGGTGCTCAGCAGGAGCAGCAGCGGGATCAGGGCGAGGAAGCCGTAGTAGCTGATCAGCGCGGCGAGCAGCCCGCCGCGGTCGTCGCCGTACTTCCTGACCACGCCGACGACCAGGGCGGTGGGCCGGTGGCGCTGCTGGAAGCCGTCCACCGAGCGCAGCCCGCGTTCGACCGGGTTCATGCCGTCCTCCTCCGCGCGGCGGTGCGCGGACCCGCCACGGATCGGGCCCGCGAGGGTGCGTCTGCCCGCCCGGGCCGGCTCCAAGCGGCTCCTCAGGTCCTAGCCTGGAGGGGGGCCCACGTGGTGAGGGTGATCCGGATGAAGGACTTTCCCGAGGTCAACGGCTGGACGGTCGTTCCGCTCAGCGGTGATCTCGACGACTTCGCGGCCCCCGAGCTGCGGAGGCTCTTCGACGTGCTGGTCGACGGCGGTGCGCCCCGGCTGGTCGTGGACCTGGCCGCGGTCGGCTTCGTCGACTCCAGCGGCCTCAACGCCCTGCTCGGCGCCGCCCGGCGGGTGCGGGAGGGCGGGGGAGGGCTCCGGCTGGCGGGCGCCGCGCCGCGGGTGCGGGACGTCGTGGAACTGAGCGGGGTGTCGGCGGTGCTGCCGCTCTACCCGGACGTGGCGGCGGCCTGTGGCTGACCGGCGCGCCTCCGTGACCGCCCGGGCCGACGAGACCACTGTGCTGCGCGAGGCGGTGGACCGGCTGCGCGCGGAGGCCGAGGGGCTGCGCCGCGCGATGCGCACCCGGGGCGTGATCGAGCAGGCCAAGGGCATGCTCACCGAGCGACTGGGCTGCACGCCGGACGAGGCCTTCGGCCACCTGGTACGGCTCTCCCAGGACACCAACCGGCGGGTCGCGGACATCGCCGCCGGGCTGGTCGGCCTCGCGGCACCCATCACGGACCTCGCCGCGGACACGGCGCTCCAGGAGGCCGTCGAGGAGTTCGTCCGCCCGGTGCGGCATCCGCCCGCACCCGTCGAGCCCGCCGCCGGGCCCGTCCCGGCGGCGCCCGGCGCCCTCCGCCCGGCCCCGGTACCCGGCCTGGCCGCCCGCTACCACCTGGCCGTCTCGGCACTGGCCGCGGCGGAGACCCCGGAGGAACTGGCCCGGCTGCTGCACGAGGTGGCGCTGGCACCGCTCGGCGTCGTCGCCGTCGTCCTCGGCCTGCTGGAGCCGGACGGCGCCCTGACGCTGCTCGGCAGCCACGGAGTGGAGCCGCGCCGGGTCAGCCAGTGGCGGCGGATCCCGCCGGAGACCGGCGTGCCGCTGGCCACCGCCGCCCACGGCGGCGGCCTGGTCTGGGAGTTCGACGCGCAGGACACCGGAGGACGAGCCCCCGAGACCGGCCGGATCGTCCCCGGGCGGACGGCCTGCGCGGTGCCGCTGCGCAGCGGGGACCGGATCGTCGGGGCGATGAGCCTCGGCTGGGACGGCCCGCCCGAGCGGGCCCGGGCGGCCACCCGCTACCTCGACGCGCTGGCCGGCCTGGCGGCGGGGCACCTGCTGCGGGTCGCCGCGGCCGGGGGCGGCGAGCCGGGCTTGGTGGTGCCGGGCGGGGAGTACTGGTTCCGCGGCGTGCTGGACGCGATGTTCGAGCCGGTCCTGGTGCTGTCGGTGGTCCGGGAGGGCGGCAGCGAGGGGGCCGTCACCGACCTGCGCATCAGGTACGCGAACGCCGCGGCCGGCTCCGCCCCGATGATCGGCCGGCGCCTGACCGAGGTGTTCCCCGGGCTGGTCGCGGCCGGGCCCTTCGCGCGGATCCTGGACGCGGCCGGCACCGGCGCCCGGTACGAGGGCCGGACCGAGGACTTCACGAGGACGTACGACCGCGCGGGCGCCGACGACCCGGCCAGGGCGGACGGCCCCACCGGTCCGGGGGAGCCGCTCACCCTGCGGGCGGTGCCGTTCCTCGACGGGCTGCTGCTCACCTGGCGCGCCGCGGACGGCGCCGCCGAGCCTGCGGCGGGAGCCGGCGACGCCCAGCGGTTGGCCGGCGTCGGCAGCTTCGCGTGGTCGCCCGGGGAGCCGGGCCCGTCGCTCTCGCCGGAGGCCCGGTTGCTGCTGGGCCTCGACCCCGGGCGGCCGGGCCCGGTCGGCGCGGCCGGGGTGCTGGCCCGGGTCCGGCCGTCCGACCGGGCCGTCGTCGGGGCGTTGGTGCGGCTGCTGCTGGGCGGGCAGCGGCCGCCCGCCGTGGACGTCGCGGTCGGGCCGCCCGGGCCGGGGGCGCGGACGGTCCGGATCGCTGCGGAGGCGGTCGTCGACCCGGCCACCGGGCGGGTGTGCGCCGTGCGGGGCGTCCTCCAGGACGTGACCGAGCGGCACCGTACCGAGCAGGTCCTGCTCGGAGTGCGGACGAGGCTCGCGGAGCAGCAGCGCCGGGCCGCGGCCGAGCACCGCACCACCCAGGCCCTGCAGAACGCCCTGATGGGAGCGCCGGACGAGCCGGACCCGCCGCTCGCGGGCCTGGACTACGCCGCCCGCTACCTGCCGGCCGGCGACCACCGCCGGGTGGGCGGCGACTGGTACGACCTCACCGCCCTACCCGGCGGTCCGGTGCTGCTCGCGGTCGGCGACGTCAGCGGCCACGGCCTGGCCGCCGCCGTCGGCATGTCCGAGCTGCGGTACGCGCTGCGCGGGCTCTGCATCGTCGGCGCCGGCCCAGCCCGGTCGCTCGACCGCCTCAACGTGCTGCTCTGCCACCGGGGCGGCCGCCGGATCGCCAGCGTGCTGTGCGCCCTGCTCGACCCGGCCGCCCGCACGCTCACCTGGAGCGCCGCCGGGCACGCGCCGCCCGCCCTGCTCCGGGGCGGGGCCGCCGCGCCGGCCGCCGGGCCCACCGGCACGGTCCTCGGAGCGCTGCCCGAGAGCCGCTACCGCGACACCGTCCAGCCGCTGGACCCCGGCGACACCGTCCTGCTCTGGACGGACGGCCTGCTGAACCGCCGGGACGCCGACACCGGCCGCCCCGACCGCCTGCTGCGCGCCGCCGAGGAGTACCCCGCCGCCGACCTCGTCGGGCTGCTCGACCACCTCGCGGACCGGCTGGGCGGCCCCAACCCCGCGGACGACAGTTGCCTCCTCGCCGTCCGCCTCCGAGCGCGACACGAGGTCGTGCGTTAGTCCGCGCCCCGACGGGGAACCCGGACCGGCGGACCGGGGGACGGGCGTGCGAGGAGGCAGGACGTCATGGACGGACGGCAGCGGCGGGCAGCGGCTTGGCGTGGGCGGCGGCGCGGTGCCCTGGGGCGTCGAATCGTGTTCGGGCTGCGCAGCCGGGCCCTGGAGGCCACCCGGGGTGCACGGACCCGGACGGTCCTGGCGCTCGGGCTGCTCTCCCTGGGCCTGCTCGCGGCCGGCCTCCGGACCACGGCCGCGCCTCTCGCGCTGACGGTGACCGGCTGCTGGGCCCTCGCCCTCGCCCTCGCCTGCGCGGTGCTGCGCGCCTGCGCCGTGCAGGGGCCCGGTGAGCGGCCGGCCCCTTGCCGGCAGAGCCGGGCGGGCGGTTCCCGGTAGTCGCTCCGGTGGCGCATCGCGAGCCACTGTCGCTCGGCCGTGCGCCGGAACCGTCGGCACGGTGCACCGGCCGGGCGGCGTGTGCCGCGAGGTGAGGAGACGACGTCGGCCATGGATCCTCCGACCTCTCGATCCGACTGCTCGATCGCCCGGCGACAGCCCCTGATCGGGGTGCGGAACGGTGACGGCCGGTCAGCCGTCAGCTCCATCAACGGGTCAGCCGGCTCCCGGCAGCCGCACCTCCAGGTGCCCGGACAGCACCCGGGTCTCGAACACCGGTTGCGGCGCGGTGGCCGGGCCGGCGGCGACCTGGCCGTCCCGGAGGCGGAACTCGCTGCCGTGCCACGGGCAGCGCAGGCAGCCGTCGGTCACCGTGCCTTCGGCGAGCGGGCCGGAGAGGTGGGAGCAGCGCTCCGCGAGCACGTGGCAGCGCTCGCCCACCCGGACCACGACCACGGGCACCCCGCCCGCCGTCCTGCGGACGGGCTCGCCCGGCGGGAAGTCGTTCAATGGCCCGAGTCCGACCCAGTCCGCGGGCGCCAGCCGGGGCACGGCGGCGGTCCGGTCGGGTCCGGCGGCCTGCGCGTACGCCAGGTGACCGCCGAGCGTGCCGCCGGCCGTGACGGCACAGAGGCCTGCCAGCCCGAGCAGCCGCCCGCGGGCGCGGCGGCCCCGGCAGCGGGCCGACAGCGAGCCCGCGTACAGCAGCACGCCGACGGTGTTGGCGAGCGCGTGCACCAGACCGGTGCGGCGGCGTGGCGCGTCCAGCCGGGCCCAGTCCACCCAGCCGGCCAGCGCGGCCGGGGCGGCGCCCAGCAGCCCGACGGTGACCATGGCGTCGGCCGGGCGCCGGGCACCCGGGAGGAAGTCCAGCAGCGCGGCGGACGTCCAGCAGCCGATCGGCACCTGGACCAGCACCGGGTGCAGCGGGTGCCCGAGCCAGACGCCGTGCAGCGCGTCGCGGTACGGGCCGAGCGGGAGGGCCTCCACAGCATCGGCGATCGGCCCGGCCGGGCGGTCGAGGACCTCCCAGTGCGACGGCGCGTCGAGCGCCCGCCGCAGCCGGCGGGCCCACCGGTCCGCGCGCAGGGATGAGGAGTTCAGCAGGGCTGAGGGATTCAGGGGAGCGTTCATACCGGGCGGCTTGCCGGGGCGGGGCAGCCGAAACCCGTTCCCGGGTGTGCGCCGGACCGATCCGGGTAGACGCGCAACGGATGGTGGTCCCGTGGTGACGGCCCGGACACCTGTACTTCGGTGATCATGCCGCGGCGCGAGCCGCCGTGGTGCGGGAGAACCCGACGACCAGGACGACCATGACGACCGGGACGGCAGCCGGAGGGCCCGGGTCGGCCGCAGGCGAGGAGAACGAGGCGCGGAAATGGCCGATCTGACGCGGATCGCGCAGATCATGGCCGAGGCCGTCAACGGCCCGGGCCGCCCCTCTCTGCCCGAACGCCTCTGCGCGGCATGTGTCGACGCCCTGTCCGTGGAGGCCGCCTCGATCACCCTCATGGCCGACACCGGCCATCGGGCCGGCGTCTGGGCCAGCGACGGCCGGGCCCGCCACCTGGAGGAGCGGCAGTTCAGCCTTGGCGAGGGCCCCGGCGTGGACGCCTTCCGCAGCCGTCGGCCGGTGGCCGTCGCCGACCTGCTCGCACGGGCGGAGGTGCGCTGGCCGGTCCTGGTGACGGACCTCGCCTCGACCGCCGTCGTCGACCACCGGGGCCTTCGCAGCGTCTACGCCTCGCCGCTCCACCTCGGGTCCTCCGGCATCGGCGTGCTCAGCCTGTACCGCGCCACCCCCGGGCTCCCGGCGGCCGGTGAGGTCGCCGACATCCAGGTCGCCGCCACCAGCGTGACCCTCGCCATCGTCGGCTCCTTCATGACGCCCTCGGGCGAGGTGCCCGTCCAGCCGTGGCTCGACGACCCGCCGCTGAACGGCGTCGAGGTGGACCAGGCGGTCGGCATGATCATGGTGCAGCTGGGGGCACCTGCCGAGGAGGTCCTCGACCGGCTACGCGCCCACGCCTTCGCCCACGACCGCGAGATCGACGAGGTTGCGCACGACGTCGTGGAGCGACGGCTGCGGTTCACCGAGGAGGACCGATGACGGATGACCGACGGCCCGGCGCGGGCGTAGCCTGGCCCCGAAGGGAAGTGGAGGCGGTCATGACGCGCGAGGCCCGCGTGAACGAGGCGTTCGCCGGGCTCACCGAATCGCTGATCGGTCCCGGCTACGACACCGTCGAGTTCCTGCACCGGCTCACCGAAGTGTGCACGGCGCTCAGCGGGACGGCGGGCACCGGTCTCGTCGTCGCGGACCGCCGTGGCGAGCTGCGCGACATCGCCTACTCCAACGACCGGGTCCGCCGCCTGGAGGCCCTGCAGATCGCCATCGGCGAGGGGCCCTGCCTGGACTGCCACCGCACCGGCGAACAGGTCGTCGTCCGGGACCTCGACCGGGCCGGGGCCCGCTGGCCCCGCTTCGTGCCGCGCGCCCTCGACCTCGGGTTCCGCTCGGTTCGCGCGGTGCCGCTGCGCCTGGACGGCAGGGTCGTCGGCGCGCTCAACGTCTTCGACGTCCACCCCGGGATCGAGCCCGGCGAGGACGGCCCGGACGTTCTGAAGCCGCTGGCCGACCTGGCCGTGATCGCGCTGCTCCAGCGCCGCTACGGGCGGGAGCAGACCGCCGCCGAGGAGATCAGCGCCTCGCCGGCGGACCGCGCTGCCATCGAGCGGGCCAAGGGCGTCCTCGCGGAGGCCGGCGGCCTCGACATGGACGGCGCCTTCGACGCGCTCCGGGACCACGCCCGCCGCAGCGGCACCGGCGTCGCCGACGCGGCCCGCGCCCTCGTGGAGGGGCGGATCAACCCTGCCGCCGTGCTCACCGACTGACCGCTGCGACCGTTCTGCGGCGTCACCGGGTGCGACGTCCCCCGCTGCTCGGGCAGGTGGTTGGTCTGTGACCCGGCGGGTAGGCGCGCCGCATGGAGGACATCGGCCCCCCAGCGGACGACCAGTCCGACGGCATCCCCGGAACACTCGACCTCTGCGACCTCTGCGGCCGGGCCGTCGACGAGGGCGACCTGCTCGGCGTGCTCGTGCCGGATTCCTCCGCGCTGCACGTCAGCGACCAGAGCCTGGACGGCAAACGGGCGCTGACCGCCTGCACCGTCAACCACCTGGCTGATCTGATCGCGCAGTACCGCAAGCGCCCGTTCGTGCCGGAGGAGCTGTGGGCCGGCAAGGTCTGCCGCGCGCTCGCAGAGTGCGACGGCGAGCCCGTCCCGCTCAGCACGGTCGCCGAGCTCAGCGGTCTTTCGATCCAGCAGGCCGCCCAGGGCGTCGAGTGGCACAACGCCAGGGCGCGCGAGTGGCGGGCCCGCTACGGAGACCCCGGCGAGGACTGACGGCACGACAGGGAGACGCGGCGGCACGGCGGAGCCCCCGGGGCTCCGGTGGTGGGCGGGGTCGGCCTCACGGTGCGACGGCGTCGGCGGCCGGCGGCTCCGGTTCCGGGGCCGGCCCCTGCGGAACGTCCGGGTTCCGGCGGTCGATCGCCGGTGCGTCCGCGACTGTGGCGGACCGCCTGGAGTGCGGACGGACGACGGAGGGCGGGAACGGCCTCGCTCCGTCGGGATCCGTGCGTTCGTGTCCGTGCCGGCCGCGCATCGCTATGGCCCACGAGCTTCGTCTCACACTCACCGCTTCCTCCTGGTCCTCGGGGCGGACGCCGGGGTTCGCCGCTGCCGCGCGGCTACCCGAACCTGGCCCGGCGAATCCCGGGTGGGGGCCCGGAGACCGGGTACCCGCAGCGGTCCGGGGGCCCGGGCGACGACGGCCCGGGCCCGGAAGAGGCCACAGGAGGCAGCCGTGAACAACCACACCAAGGTCCTCGCGATCGTGACCAACCACGGTGTCGAACAGGACGAACTCCTCGTCCCGGTACGGCACCTGCGTGACGACGGCGTCCACGTCGACATCGCCGCCCCGAGCCGGGACGACATCCGCACCCTCGTCGGGGACGAGAAGCGCGGCGAGACGGTGGAACCGACGCACACCCTCGACGACGTGGACGCGGACGCCTACGACCTGCTCCTCGTCCCGGGCGGCACCCTCAACGCTGACGCCCTCCGGACGCACCGGAAAGCCGTCGACCTCGTCCTCGCCTTCACCACCTCCGGCCGCCCGGTCGCCGCGATCTGCCACGGTCCGTGGGTGCTGGTCGAGGCCGGCGTGGTGTACGGAAAGGAGCTCACCTCCTACCCGTCGCTGCGCACCGACCTCGCCAACGCCGGCGCCGACTGGACGGACGCCGCGCTCGTCACGGACGACACGAACGGCTGGCGTCTCATCACCTCCCGCACGCCGGACGACCTCGACCAGTTCGTGCGGGGGATCGACGCGGCGCTCAAGGTGCGGGCCGCGGCCGCCGATCGGGGCTGACGCTCCCGGTCGGCGCCGGGTGGGGCCACCGGGCCTGCGGGGCTCATGGGCTCAGCGGCAGGGCAACCGGTGCACGGACTTCTCGACGTCGGTGGGGTGTCGCTCCGAGGCCGGGGGACCTGGGTTCCGGGGCTCGGAGCCTCCGGGGGTGATGCTCATCGCGCGTTCCCCACGCTCCGGCGGTGGGGTGTTCAGCGGTGCAGCAGGAGGTCGGCGGCCTGGACCGGGCCGGCGGCGGCCCGGCAGACGGTCAGCGTGCAGGGCGGGCAGGGCACCGTGATCCGTGCCGCGGCCTCGGGGACGCGGATCGCGCGGGCGCCGGCATCCAGGGCAGCGGCGATCACGGCGTCGCCGGAGCCGATCACCGTCACCCGGGCGGGCGGCAGACCGAGGGCCCGGCAGCTGGCGGAGACCAGAGCGGGCGAGGGCATGTGGCACGAGCAGCCGTCGTGCCTGCCGTGGGGGCAGACCGCCCACACGTCGAAGGGGCCGAGAAGTAGCTCGGCACGAGCCTGGACGGCCTCGACCTCCGCGCGTCCGATCAGGCCACGGGCGACGCCCGGCTGGTTGGTCAGCACGCCGATGGCGAGGCCCGCCCCGCGTAGGGCCGTCAGGGTGCCTCGTACGCCCGCCATGGGGAGGACGAGGGCGGGATCGCCGTTGCAGGACACATCCTGGAGGAGGGTGCCGTCCCGGCCGAACAGCACGGCACCAGTCGGTCCGTCAGCCCCGGAGGGGCCGCTGCGGCTGTACAACCACGGGCCGGTGCCGTCCGCGCCGTCCGGCCGGTCGCCGGCCGAACGGGGCTGCGGGACGGTCGGTACGGTTTCTCCTAGGTACGTCATACTCCTGCGGGTTGCCGCCGTGCCCGGCGTCAAACGGCCCACGGGCGGCGTGCCGGCCATGCTCGCCGGTCAGGGAATGCCCGTGCCGGGCGGAGGTCCCCGGACCGGCCCGGTTGGAGCCGCCGAGGCGGCTTGGCGCACGCGCCGCGAGCAGCGGCGCAGCTCCGGGGCCGGAGCACGGAGCCCAGGGTGGGGAAGAGCCGGTTTTCCCGCCGCCGAGAGCTGTTCGGGGAGTCGTCACCAGCCCGCCCCGTCCCACCTCACCCCAGGCGGTCTGCCCGGTTACGCCGGGTGTCCGGCGTTGATGTCCTTCACGTCGTGCAAGGTCAGCGGCCCACCGCTGGAGTGCGACGTGGTCGTGGTGTCGAACGGGGCGAGGAGGAATCCCACGTGGTCGCCCCAGTCGGCCCGGTCGAGGACGTGGCCGGCGAACCAGGCCATGGCGCCGGTCAGGACCGGGACTCCGCCCGGACCGGGCTCCCACGCGGTGGCCGCGAACTTGTCGATCCGGTCACCGGTGCGAGCACCGAAGAGCTCGGCGAGGTCGTGGCGGTGTGCGGGGAGCAAGTGGACCACCAGCACCCGTGACCGTGACGCGACGGCGTAGGTACGGTTCGCCTTGGAGATCCACACGGTGAAACGCGGTGGGTGCAGCGAGTTCTGGCCGGCGAAGCCGACCAGGCACCCCGCGCGATCCTCACCGACCGCCGCGGTGACGACATAGACCGAATAGTCCAACAGGGCGCTGAACGCCTCGAATTGACCCACGCCTCTGCTCCTTCCTGCGGATTCCCGGGCCATGGCCGCGTTTGGTGAAGCCGGTCCGCCGTCCGTGGGACGCAGCGCCACGTGCCTGCGTGCGCGTCGCCGCAGGGACCCTGCCGGGTCACGGATGGTCGTCGTGGTGGCCGCAGAGCCAGGCCAGTGCCTGGTAGGCGCCGAGGGCGTAGCCGGCGTCGGCACCGTCGTTCAGGGCGGCGCGCAGTCTCACGGCGGTGCTGCGGCATTCGGCGAAGAGCTGCTCACGGCAAGGCCCCCCGGTCCCGGGCGACGCGAATTCGGTCGCGGGGGCTTCGGTCTGGACACCGGTGGCCCACTGGTAGGACGCCAGCACTCCGTGCTCGAAATCGGTGCGGGGCGAGGGGTGCCGGTTGGCCGCCTTGGTCACTTCGAATACCTCGTCCAGGCCACGCGCCCCCACCGCGGGGATCGTCGCCTCGTCTGTTGTCATGCGAGCAACCTATGTGCGTCGGCCCTCAGCTGCCTCCCGGGCGGCTCGAGCGCTCCCGCTCGCCGGTGGCCAGAGCTGCCGGTGTCCTTCACGCCGTCGGACCCCAGGCCCACCGGAGGAGCAGGTCGGGAACGAGGGCTCCTCCACCGGAGTGGTCTGTTCGAGCTGGGTACGATGTCGGCACCTTTCCGAAAGCGAAGCGGCAGCGGTCAGGGACGGTCGTCGTGGTGGCCGCACAGCCACGCCAGCGCCTGGTAGGCGCCGAGGACGCCCGCGCCGTCCGTGCCCGCAGCCAGGGCTTCGCGCAGACGGACCGAGGCGGCCTGGCACTCCGCCAGCGCCGGGTCTGCCGACGCTCCGACCACGGTCGGCCGGTGGCGGAGCAACACCGCCTGCCGGGCCGGGTGAACAGATCTCGGCGGCCGACGCCTCTCGGCGCCGACCGCTCCGCCGGTTCCTGAGGACCGGTCAGCGGCCCAGGGCGCTGGCCAGTTCCTTCTTGTTCATCGTCGAACGGCCGTGGATGTTGCGCTGCCTGGCCTCGTTGTACAGCTGCTCCTTCGTCGGCCCCTGGGAGCCGGAGTGCGAACGCAGTCCACCGCGCCGGGAGGACGAGATGTCGTGGAGGGAGGAGCGGCTGGCCGTCTTCGACTCGCCGTGCCGGGCCCGTTCCTTGTTCACGGTCCGGGCCGCGATCTCCTCGGCCCGCTTCCGGCTCTCCCCGCGCTCCAGCGCGCTGTCCTTGATGTGCTCGTACTGGCGTTCACGCTTCTTGTTCGAACCCGCAGGCATGGTTCCTCCTCCGGTGTGCGGTGCCCCGGCGTGTACCCCTGGCCTGCGATCCCACGCGTGCGGTGAGTGCCGCGGTCGCCGCGTCGGCCCCCTCGGGGCCGACGGCCGCAGTTTGCCGCTGCGGGGGGTGGGCAGCCGCTCCGATACGCGTTCGCACCGGCGGACGGGAAGCGAGGAAAGATCATGGTGAAGGTTCTGCTCGTGCTCCTGTGCCTGGTGCTGCCGTGGCTGGCGGTGCTCATCAAGGACGGCCCGAGCATGAAGGTGCTGTGGGCGTTCCTGCTCCAGCTCTGCGGCCATGTGCCCGGTGTCGTCTACGGCATCTACCAGGTCGTTCAGGACTGACCGCGGCACCGGGCCGGCGGCCGCGCGGGGCGGCCGCCGGGTGCCGGGTGTCGGGGTCAGTGCTTCCCGGCGTCCTTGACCTTCTCGACGGCCTGCTTGAGGTCGCTCTTGATCTGCTTGCCGCGGCCCTCGGCCTCGACGGTGCGGTCGCCCGTGGCCTTGCCGACGGCTTCCTTGGCCTTGCCGTGGGCCTTCTCCGCCGCGTTGCGCAGCTTGTTCTCGGTACCCATCGTGTGCGCTCCTCTCGTACGGGGGCGGGGTGCGCCCCGCGCTGCGTCTGCCCGGGCGGACCGGTTTCACACCCGGAGCACCCCGGCGTGCCGTGCTGAGCGCCTCGGCCTCCTGCCCGTCGGTGCGTGTAGCCGTGAGGGGGTCGGGCAGACGCGGGGCATGGACGACGAGCGGGCGGTACTCCAGGTCACACCGGGGGCGACCCCGTGGGCCCCGGTCGTTCGCGCGGCCGACCGTGGTGCGCGGCATGATGGGCGGGACGGCACATCGCCGTCCCGACCGGTCAGGGAGCGTGCCATGCCACGGCCAGCCGAGGATTCCACCACGGCCGAGGGGGACGGGGGTGAGCTGCGGGTGACGGTGGACCGCCGGGGGGCGGTCCTCGTCGTCGGCGTGGCGGGGGAACTGGACCACGACACCGCGGGCGAACTGCGTGCCGTGCTCGCCCGTCCGGTGGGCGACGGCATCGACCGGGTCGTGGTCGACCTGGCGGACCTGCGGTTCTGTGATTCGACCGGGCTCAACCTCCTGTTGCGTGCCCGCATCGAGCGGGAGGAGGCCGGGCTGCGCCTGGAACTCGCGGGATTGCGCCCGATGGTGGCGCGGCTGTTCGCGATCACGGGAGCCGACAGCGTGCTGCGGATCCACCCGGACGTCCGGTCGGCGCTCGGATCGGCGGACCTGCCGGACCCGCCGGACCTGCCGGACCCGCCGGACCTGCCGGAGGCGCCCGGCACCGCTCCGCCGACCGGTCCGGTGTGAGGGGACGTGATGGTCCTCCCCGGGCAGGGTCCGTCACCGGGCCGCGAGCGCACCAGACGGATGGCGTTCAGCGGGGTCGACGGCGCGGTGCGGCGCAGCCGTGAGTTCAGCCGGGACGCGTTGCGGTCCTGGCGCTGGCTGCCCGCCGCCGACGACGACGAGCAGTCGGCCGTCACCGAGGACGTCCTGCTGATGGTCTCGGAGCTGGTGACCAACGCCTGCCTGCACGCGCCGGGAGGCCCGCGCGAACTGCGGCTGCACTGGGACGGGGCCCGGCTGCGGGTGGAGGTCACGGACGCCAGTCCGGTGCCCCCGCGGCTGCGGCCCGCCGCCGAGCCGGGGCGGCCGGGCGGTCACGGGCTGCGGGTCGTCGACCGGCTGGCCGGGGCCTGGGGATGTGTGCCCGAGGACGGTGGGAAGCAGGTCTGGCTGGAGGTGCGCTCCCCGCTCGACCGCCACGTCCGCCGCCCCTTCTGACGACCCCGGTCTCCGATGACGACCCCGGTCCTCCGACGCCGTCGGCCCGTGCTACCGGCCGGGGTGCGGTACCGGCGGCGGTGCCGGATCGGGGTCCGGGTACGGCTCGGGCCGCGGGAACGGCGGGATCGGCGGTGACGGCGGGTCGGGGTCCTCGCCCGGTCGGGGCACCGGAGCGGGATGCGGGATCGGTTCGGTGTCCGGATCCGGCGGCGTCGGAATCGTCATGGCTTCGCCCTCGTCGGAAGGAGTGGACACGCTCGGTGAGCGAGCGCGTGTGCCGGCCCGCGCCCGTTCGTCGTCGAATGGGCGGCCGGTGCACCGCCCAGGCGTCTACCCGCGCAAAAGGTAGTAAACCGGGCTAAACATGACTGGAAAGTCGTATGTCGGGTGGGGCAGTCATGCGATGGCCGAGCACGACCGGCCGTTCGCCGACACCGACCCGGGTGTCTCCGGGGCCTCGCTGGACGCAGCCGGGCACAGGTCCTGGGGGAAGAAGCCCCGCCGGGCGAGCCGCAGACCCGTCGGCGTTACCTGGCACTCACCCGATGCCCAGGAGAACCGGGCACCGCTGCCGAGGCCCGCGCCTTCACCGGTGACTTCCTCGCCGACACCGCCGATCCGAGGGCGGTGGCCGATGCCGTCCTGCTGGTCTCGGAGCTCGTCGGCAACGCCCTACGGCACACCGGCGGATCGCGGGCGCTGCTCCTGATCCGCGCCGGTGGGCGGCTGCGGATCGAGGTCAGTGACGCCAGCCCGTGGCCGCCATCGCCCCGGTCAACGCACCGGGCGGGCGAGCAGGGCGGCCTCGGGCTGTTCCTGCTGGACCGGCTCTCACTCCGCTGGGGGTGGCGCCCGACGGGGCCGGGCAAGACGGTCTGGTGCGAGCTGCGGCTGCCCGCCGGGTGACGCCGAGGTGCGCGTGTCGGCGAGGAGGACAGTGCCTTTCGGACGCCTGCGCGCCCGGTGTGTGTCCCGGCCGCCCGGGGAGACGCCGGGTCGAGGGGGGAACCGTGCAGAGGAGGAGATGAACCATGTCGAACGACGAGCAGACGCGGGAGCGGTCCGCGGAACAGCGGAACATCACGGCGCCGACGCCGGCGGACGTCCGGGCGAAAGCGGAGGAGGCCAAGGAGCAGGAGGAGGCCAAGGAGGCCAGGGAGCACGAGGAGCGCAACGAGGCCGAGCGCGGTCGGGCGAGCGCACCGCCGGCGGCCGGCACCCGGGCACCCTGACCGCCCGCGACAGCCAGGACCAGCTGCCCGGCGGCAGGAGCGCAGGGCAAGGCCTCAGGTCCGTCAGGGCCGGGGTGACTCCAGCGCGGTGGGCGCCGGGTCCCGGTGTCCGTCGGCGGTCGAGCGCAGGAGCGTGGCGAGGAGTTCGGAGACCGTCGGGCCCGCATCGGCGGGGTGACGCAGCTGCTTGCTCGCGGTGACGCGGTAGTGGTTGGCGCGGCCCTGGCGTTCGTGGCTGAGGTACCCGGCCTGTTCCAGGTCGGTGATGATGCGCTGGACGGCGCGTTCGGTGAGCAGGCGGCAGGAGGCGATGTCGCGCACGCGGATGCCGGGGTCGCGGGCGGTCTGGACCAGGACGCGGGCGTGGTTTCCCGGCTGCCGAGACACAACGGCGCATGCGTGCAGCGGTTGACGCGTCAGCAGGCAGGTTCGAGGACGATGTTCAAATGTCTGATGTTTGTATATGGTGCTTCCATGAAACCCATCAGCGCACCACGGCGAACGGCCAGCCTCTCCGCCCAGCTCGTGGCGAGCCTCCGCTCGCACATCGAGGCAGGGGGCTGGCCGGTCGGGACGCGGATCCCGCCGGAGCAGGTCCTCATGGAGGAGCTCGGGGTCGGACGCAGCACACTGCGGGAGGCGATCGGTGCCCTGGTACACCTCGGCCTGCTGGAACCCAGGGCAGGTGACGGCACCTACGTCCGCTCCTCCAGCGAGCTCCAGTCGGTCCTGGTGCGGCGGGCAGGCTCCGCGAAGCGGGACGACGTGCTGGAGTTGCGGACCGTCCTGGAGGAGTACGCCTCGGGCGCCGCGGCCCTGCGCCGCAGTGAGGAGCAGGTGCGGCAGCTGCGGGAGCTGCTGGCCGACGCCGAAGCGGCCGTCGCCGGCGAGGACGCGGCCGCGGCCACCGACGTCGACGCGCTCTTCCACCGGTCCGTCGTCCGGGCGAGCGGGAACGACCTGCTGATCGAGGTGTACGACCACCTCGGCACGGCGCTCACCTCGCACCTAGGGGGCCTGTCCTGGGACACGGCCCACGCCGAGGAGCACGCCGGCCTGCACCGGCGGCTCGTCGACGCGATCGAGGCCCGGGACGCGGGCGGCGCTCGTGGCGCCGCGGCCGCGATCGTCCGGCTCGCCCACGACCACGGGGCCGCCGACGCACGCGCGGCCGAGGGCCGGTGAGCCCGCGGCCGACCCCGGTGCCCCGGCACTCCGCACCGCACGCCTGAACAGGCTCTCCCGGCTGCCAAGGAGATCATCCGTGTCCCGTTCCCACCTCCCCGCCGACGAACTCGACGCCCGTACCGACCGACGAAGCACCCACCTGTACGCGACCGACGCCCAGTTCCGCGACGCCGCGCCCCTGGACGCCGTCACCGAGGCGATCCGGCGCCCCGACCTGCCGCTCGCCGACCTGGTGGCCACCGTGATGGAGGCGTACGCCGACCGCCCCGCCCTGGGCGAACGTGCCACCGAGCAGGTCACCGACCCGGAGACGGGCCGCACGACACTGCGCCTTCTGCCGCGGTTCGACACGCTCACCTACCGCGAACTCTGGGAGCGGGTCGGCGCGGTGGCCGCCGAGTGGCGCCACCACCCCGAACAGGCGCTGGGCCCCGGCGACTTCGTCGCCCTCCTCGGGCCCGCGAGCGCCGAGTACGCCGTGGCGGACCTGGCCTGCGTCCGCTCCGGCGCGGTGTCCGTCCCCCTGCCGTCGGGTGCCCCGGCGGCGCAGCTGGCCCCCATCGTCGAAAAGGCCGGACCGCGCCTGCTCGTGGTGGACGTCGGCCAGCTGGACGTCGCGCTCGACGTCGCGGCGAACGCCCCCTCGCTTGGCAGGATCGTCGTCATCGGCCACCGGCCCGGGGCCACCGCCCACCAGGAGAAGCTGGAGTCCGCGTCCGCCCGGCTCGCGGCGCTGGGCCGCGCAGTGGCCCTGGACCCGCTGGCGTCGGTCGTCCGGCGGGGAAGGGCGCTGCCGTCGCTCCGGCGGGTTCCCGACGGGTCGGCGGCCGACGCGCTGGGTGCGCTGATCTACACCTCGGGAAGTACCGGCACCCCGAAGGGCGCCATGTACACCGAGCGTCTGGTCCGGCAGTTCTGGGTCGACTTCCTGCCCGACCGGGCGGCGCGGCCCGCCATCACGCTCAACTACCTGCCGTTGAGCCACATGATCGGCAGGGGAGTGCTGTTCGGGACGCTCGCCAAGGGGGGCCTGGCCTGTTTCGCGGCGTCCAACGACCTGTCGACCCTCCTGGAGGACCTCTCCCTGGTCCGTCCCACCGAGATCGTCATGGTGCCCCGCATCTGCGACCTGCTGCTCCAGCACTACCGGGCGCAGTCGTCCCGCCGGGCCGGGACCGGTGGTGATGCGGCCGAGCAGGTGAAGGAGGAGCTGCGGGAGAAGGTCATGGGCGGCCGCCTCCTGCGGGCCGTCAGTGGCTCGGCCCCGCCGAGCGAGGGGACGACGGCCTTCATCGAGGACTGCTTCCACGTCAGGCTGCTCGACGGCTACGGGTCGACGGAAGGCGGGATCATCTCGCTCGACGGCCGGGTGCAGCGCCCGCCGGTGACCGACCACAAGCTGGTCGACGTACCCGAACTGGGGTACTTCGGCACCGACTCGCCGTACCCCAGGGGCGAGCTGCTGATCAGGTCCGACCGGCTCGTCCCCGGGTACTTCCGGCGTCCGGACGCCACCGCCGAGGTCTTCGACGAGGACGGCTTCTACCGCACGGGCGACATCATGGCCCGCGTCGGCCCCGACGAACTGCGGTACGTCGACCGCCGCTCGAACGTCGTCAAGCTCTCCCAGGGCGAATTCGTCGCCCTCTCCCGTCTGGAGACGCTCTACGACGGCAGCCCGCTCGTCCGGCAGATCTTCCTGTACGGCAGCGGCGCCCGCGCCTACCTGCTCGCGGTGGTCGTGCCGACGCAGGACGCCCTCGACCGCGTCGACGGGGACGTCCGGCGACTGAGGCCGGTCCTGCGGGCGTCCCTGCAGCAGCTCGCCGCCGAGGCGGGGCTGAACTCCTACCAGATCCCACGGGACCTGCTCGTCGAGACCGAGCCGTTCACCCAGCAGAACGGGCTGCTCTCCGGGGTGCGCAAGCCGTTGCGGCCGGCCCTGACGCAACGGTACGGCGAGCGTCTCGAAGCGCTGTACACCCGGCTGTCCGACCGGGAGGCCGAGGAACTCCGGACGCTGCGCCGGACCGCCACCGACCAGCCGGTGCCGGCGACCGTGCTCCGGGCCGCGCAGGCGCTCCTGGGGGTGGCGGACGGGGTCGTGGGGCCCGGCACCCGCTTCCTCGAACTCGGCGGTGACAGCCTCACGGCGCTGTCGTTCTCCCAGCTGATGAAGGAGACCTTCCACGTCGACGTCCCTGTCGACGTGATCATCAACCCGGTCAACTCGCTGCAACGGGTGGCCGACCACATCGAGCGGGCACTCGCGGCGGAGCACCGCCGTCCCACCGTCGACAGCGTCCACGGCCCGGACGCGACGCGGCTCGACGCGGCCCGGCTGCGGCTGGACGCGTTCCTCGACGCGCGGACCGTCGAGCAGGCCGGACGGCTGAGGCCGGCCGGCCCGCTGCCCGCGGCCCGGACCGTCCTGCTGACCGGCGCCGGCGGCTACCTGGGCCGATTCCTGTGCCTGGAGTGGCTGGAGCGGGTGGCGGAGCGCGGCGGCACGCTGGTGTGCGTGGTCCGCGGCTCCTCCGCCGAGGCGGCCCGGGCACGGCTCGACGCGGCCTTCGACAGCGGCGACCCGGACCTCGTGGAGCGCTACCGGAAGTCCGCCGCCCGGCACCTCCAGGTGGTCGCCGGCGACATCGGGGAACCGGGCCTCGGGCTCGACGAGGAGACCTGGCAGCGGCTGGCCGACACCGTGGACCTGATCGTCCACCCGGCGGCACTGGTCAACCACGTCCTGTCCTACGGCCAGCTGTTCGGCCCCAACGTGCTGGGAACGGCCGAACTGATCAGGCTCGCGGTCACCTCCCGGATCAAGCAGTTCACCTACCTGTCGACGGTCGCCGTCGTCTTCGGGAACGCGGCGGGCGGCGGCACGCTGGGCACGCTG
>NZ_JBHZCY010000015.1:0-1199 GCF_042786665.1 Kitasatospora sp. NPDC059146
TCCCGCCGGGCCCCCACCGCGTCCGGTCCCGAGCGGGACGACCGGAGGACCGTGGCCGGAGGACCGTGGCCGGAAGAGCACGGTCAGGAGAGCACGGTCAGAAGAACACCGACCGCCGCTGCACCAGCAACTGGTACAGGGTGTGCTGGATGGTCTCGCGCACCTCGTCGGCCAGGTCGAAGACCAGCATCGGGTCGTCCGCCGCCTCCGGCGGATGGCCGTCGGTGGCGATCGGCTCGCCGAAGCGGATCGTCCACTTGGTCGGCAGCGGCAGCATCCCGAGCGGCCCCAGCCACGGGAAGGTCGGGGTGATCGGCACGTACGGCAGGCCGAGCAGCCGGGCCAGCGTCTTCACGTTGCCGATCATCGGGTAGGTCTCCTCCGCCCCGACGATCGAGCAGGGCACGATCGGCACCCCCGCGCGCAGCGCCGAGGAGACGAAGCCGCCGCGGCCGAAGCGCTGGAGCTTGTAGCGCTCGGAGAACGGCTTGCCGATGCCCTTGAAGCCCTCCGGCCAGACCCCGACCAGCTCGCCGCGCTCCAGCAGCGCCTGGGCGTCCTCGTTGCAGGCCAGGGTGTGGCCGGCCTTGCGGGCCAGCTCGTTGACGCCCGGCAGCACGAAGACCAGGTCGGCCGCGAGCATCCGCAGGTGCCGGCGGTGCGGGTGGTGGTCGTGGATGGCCACCTGGGTCATCAGGGCGTCCAGCGGGATGGTGCCGGAGTGGTTGGCGACGATCAGGGCGCCGCCCTCGGCCGGGACGTGCTCGATCCCCTGGACGTCGATCCGGAAGTACTTCTCGGCCAGCGGGCGCAGCAGCGAGAGCAGCACCTCCTCGGTGAGCTCCCGGTCGAAGCCGAACTCGTCGACCTCGTAGTCGCCGGTGATCCTGCGGCGCAGGAAGGCCAGCCCCTCGGTGGCCCGGCCCTCCCAGCCCTTGCCGAACAGCCGGGTGGCCGCCGGGCCGAGCTGCCCGGACAGCGCCCCGCCGACGGCCCCGGCGAGCCGGTCGGCCAGGCCGGGGGCCTGCGGCGAGCTCCAGCTGGGGGCGGACTCGATCGGGATGACCTTGGCCTCGCCCGGTGCGTTGTCGGCGGCGGCACTCATCGCGGGTTCAGCTCCTCGGGCGGCGGGTCGGTACGGCGGGGGCGGGGCCATCGGGGGCCGGCCGGGCGGGGACCCGGGGGGGGGCGGCGGGGCG